>CAYWNR010000021.1:0-2549 GCA_964459705.1 uncultured Gemmatimonadaceae bacterium
GTCACCGGGAATCCGAGGTACGAGGGCCTCCGCGCCCTCCTCGCCGAGGTGCTCCGTGCGGCGCGCGTCCACGAATTCACTTTGCAGACCGAATCCGACCTGGCCGCGGCGTGGGCGGAGCCAATCCCGCTGCTCGATCTGGATGGGACGCGTCCCGACATCGTCCTCTGCTTCGGCGGCGACGGGACGATGCTCAGGACGGCTCGACTCGTCGGAGCGCGGGGGATCCCCATCCTCGGCATCAAGATCGGGAAAGTGGGCTTCCTGACCACCGCGACGCCCGATCTGCTCGGCCAGGCGCTCGAGGCCATCGCGGGGAAGACCTACGTCGTCGAGCCCCATCATGTGCTGGCCGCCGACATCGTGGATGGCTCGGGGGCGTCCTGCCGCCAGGCGGTGGCGGTCAACGACATCGTCGTGCACAAGGCGGGCGTGGCGCGCGTCGTTCGGTTGCGCATGCTGGTGGACGAAGAAGAGATCGGCACGTTCGCGTCCGACGGCCTGATCGTCGCGACGCCCACCGGATCGACCGCCTACTCGCTCAGCGCGGGTGGGCCGGTGGTGGTGCCCGACGTCGCGGCGTTCGTCATCACGCCGATCTGCCCGCACACGCTCGCCGTGCGTCCCATCGTGGTGCCGGACAGCTCTCGGATCACGATCGAGGTCGTGGCCCCGATCGGCGAAGACCAGGTGATCGTGTCCTACGACGGTCAGGTGGGCGAGACGCTCGCCGCGGGGACGCGGGTCGTGGTGCGCCGATCCCCGTGGGACGCGCAATTGGTACGGCTCGGGATCGAAGGGTTCTTCTCCCGGATGCGGCGCAAGCTACAATGGGGTGACCTGACCGACCGCGAGCAGAGCTGACGTGCTCACCGACCTCAGAGTCCGCGATCTGGCCGTGATCGCGGACGTCGCGCTCCATCTCGAACCTGGACTCAACGCGCTCAGCGGCGAGACGGGGGCGGGTAAGTCGATTCTCGTGGATGCGTTGGCGTTGTTGCTGGGCGAGCGGGCGAGCGCGGATCTCGTCCGTCCCGGAGCGGAGCGGGCGGTCGTCGAGGCGGCCTTCGACATCGGCGGACCGGGAAGCGCTGCGTTTCAGCGGGCCTGCCGCGACGCGGGCGTGGACCTCGAGGACGGACGGCTCGTGGTGCGGCGGGAGATCCGGACGAGCGGCCCCAATCGCGCGTGGGCCAACGGAAGCCCCACCACGGTGGCGGTCCTGGCGGAGCTGGGACAGCTGCTCGTCGATCTCCACGGCCAGCATGAAACCCAATCGCTGCTCCGTCCCGCGGCGCAGCGGGCGCTGCTCGACGCGTTCGCCGGGGCGGAGGCCGAACGCGACGCCGTTGCGGTGGCCCATGCGGCGGCGCGCGAGGCGGAGCGGGCCGAGCAGGACCTCGTGGCGCGGCAGGCGGACGTTGAGCGCCGCGCCGATTACCTGCGGCACGTCGTGCAGGAAGTCACCAGCGCGCAGCCGAAAGTCGGCGAGGACGAGACGCTGGCCGCGGAGGCGCGCCGGCTGAGTGCGGGCGAGGAGCTGGTACGCCTGGCCGCCCAGCTCGCGGATTCCCTCGACGGCGACGAGCAGGGCGCGCTCGAACGACTGCGAGGGGCAGTGCGCGTGCTGGGTCAGCTCGAGCGGCTGGATCCGACAACCGGACCATGGCGGGAGCTCCTCGACGGCGCGTTTGCGCAGGCGGACGAGCTCGCGAGGATGGTGCGGGCCTACGCGGACGGGCTGGACCTGGACCCCGCGCGGCTGGAGGCGGTGGAGCGCCGTCGAGAGGTCGTGTTCCGGCTCGCGCAGAAGTACGGTCCGACGCTCGCCGATGTGCTCCAAACGGGAGAGCGGGCGCGCGCGGAGCTGGATACCCTGGACACCGCCGCGTTGGATCTCGCCGCGTTGCGGGAGCGCCGGGCGGCGACCGCCGCCCACCTCGAGCGGGCGGCCGCCGCCTTGTCCGCCAAACGCCGCAAAGCCGCCGCCCGGCTCGGGCGTGACGTGGGGAAGCTGCTACCGGGTCTCGGGATGCCGCGTGGGCGCGTGGACATCGACGTGAGCCCGCGTCCGGTCGGATCGGAGGGCGCCGACGACGTCACGTTTCTCGTGCAGCTCAATCCGGGCCTCGAGGCGCGCCCGCTGGCGCAGGTGGCCAGTGGTGGGGAACTGTCGCGGCTCATGTTGGCGCTCAAGGTCGTCCTGGCCGCCCACGACACGGTGCCGACGCTCGTGTTCGACGAAGTGGATCAGGGGGTCGGGGGCGACGTTGGGCAGCAGGTTGCGGAGGCGCTCGCCCGCGTGGCCCTCACCCGCCAGGTGCTCGTCGTGACCCATCTGGCACCGATCGCGGCAGCGGCGGGGCACCACGTGCGCGTGTCGAAGGCCGTTGCGCGCGGGACGACCGTCGTGGACGTATCTGTGCTCAACGACGAAGACCGCGAAGCCGAAGTGGCGCGCATGCTCGGCGACCCGAATGATGGAGCGTTGAGAAAGCATGCGGCGGGACTGTTGATGAGGCGGGATAGGGCGGGATAAAGGCGGGATG
>CAYWNR010000021.1:2649-16749 GCA_964459705.1 uncultured Gemmatimonadaceae bacterium
CCGGTCTCCTCCCCCACAGGTTGTAGAAGAACCTGAGGCTCAGCACCACGCGCCCGCTCTTTGGCGCCGTCCCACCCTTCCCGAACATCGCCTTGTCGTACACGAAGCCAGCCTCGATGGGGAGCGCGGCGCCGCGCCGGTTCTCATCCATGCGGTACCAGATGCCGCCGCCAAAGCGCCAGATGGTCTGGGCCGTGAGCGCCTCCAACTCGGGAATGGCGGCGCCGTTGACGCTGTACGCATCCGCTCCCTTGTGGTACACGGCCGCGGACACGAACGCCCGGAAGTTGGGCGTCAGGCGCAAGGCGGGGTTCAGGCTGGCGCTGATCTCGTCACCGAGATTCCGATCGACGGTGGCGACCGCACTGGCGAGCGCGAACGGTTGATCCGCTCGCGCGATCCGTTTGATGAGCCGATCGCCGAACTGCATGGTGTACGCGCCCGCGAACCAGATGCCGAGTGGGCCGTGCGGCTCTAACGCGCCATCGAGGCTCATGCGGACGTCGAGTTGACCGTCGGCGGGTGCCACGTCGAGGAGGTTGTTGGGGTCGTCCTGCTTCTTACCTGTCGGCAACCGAACGAGCGCGCCAAGGACGGCCCGGAACGTCGGTCCGGTGGCAAGGCCGAACCGGAGCCCGAGCTCGACGTCGCCTAGCCCCGCGAGCTTGATAGTCTCCGGCGGATTGAGAGGGGTAGCGTCGTATCCGAACTGACCCGTCACGAGGATCGAGTCCATCGCGTCCAGCGGGAGCGGCGTGTTCGGGAGTGGCGTTGACGCCGTGAACCCGGGCTCGCCGAGCGCCTGGAGGTCGGCGTTGAGCGACGCGAGCATCTGCGTGATCGCCAGGCCAGCCGGGGAGTCGGCCAACGGAGCGAACGGAGGAACGTCGGTGCCGCCCGATGTCGCCTCCGCGTACCCCGTGAGTGCGCGCAGATCGGCCGAGGTTGTCCGGATCCGGTTGCTCAAATCCTGTGCGTCCTGACAGGTCGGCGCGCTGGGACAGCCGTACGCGCCGCTCGCGATGCCGGCGTCGAGGGACGCCGCGGCGGCGTCGCGGTCGCTGAGCAAGGTCGTGAGCGACTCGAACGCCCCGGCCGGTGCCAGCGCGCTCGCGGGGTTCCAGCCGACCTCGGCGCCGGCCGTGTCCAGCCGGGAGACCGCCTTGACGCGGGTGATCATGATCGGCACGGTGGCCGTGACCATGAGCCGGTTGCTGAGCCCCACCGAGAAGCTGAACGGCAAGCGGCGTGCGTCGGACTCGATGCGGGTGCGCAGGTTTCCGGCATTGAATCGGAACGTGCCGTCTCCCGTCAGCGACCGTGCCGCCGCCTCCGCGGTCGTCAGCGTTGGCAGCAGGGTGCTCCCGAGGCTGTCCGCGCTGAAGTACGTCCCGAGCGGCATCCGGGTGCCGGACAGATCGAAGAACTCGGAGTGGCTCATCCAACGCGGATCAAACCCGACGCGCAACGTGCCCCGCGGGACCAGGAACGGGTCGGGGAGCTGGGCGGAGGCGGTCCCGGCGGTCCCGGCGGTCAAGGCGGTCAAGGCGGTCAAGGCGGTCCGGGCGGACACGGCGGTCCCGAGGGCCGCGAAGGCAGCCCGGAACCTGACACACAGTGAGCGAGACAGGGGAGACATTGGTGGGCAAATCTAACGACCGGGACGCAATCTCCACCGCCCCTCCAGCAAAACCAAACGGGCGGCTGGCTCTCGCCAACCGCCCGCATACTTCGTCCGCCCAGACCGCCCAGACCGCCCAGACCGCCTGGTCCGCCGCTAGTTCACCGCCGGAATACTCGTTCCGTACTTCGCGTTGATCGCTGCGATCAGCGCGTTCGCCACCAGGATGTGCGTGCTGGCGCTGGGGTGAACGCCGTCGAGGCTGATCGCGGTTCCAAACGGCGCGGTGAGCGAAGGATTCGGCAATCCCGGGAACGCCGGGAAGCTCAGGATGGCCCCTGGGGTCCCAAACAGGGAAAGCAGGAGGTCGTTCGGGTCCACGAAGATCCACCCGCGAGCGTCCGCCTCGGCCTCGATGGTGGCGTTGTACTGTGTCACCGCCGAGAACAGGTTCGCCATTTCGGTGTTCGTCACCGCGCTGGCGTCGGCACAGTCGATGACGGCGGGGACAACACTCGCCGGGCTCAGCAGCCCTCCTAGGACCGAGTCCTGCCTGGCACTCGCCAGTGCCAGGGCGGCGCCGCCCACCGGGAACGGGACGGACGTCCATGCCGTGTCGGTCGCGCTGAGGGGCGTGTTCGCCAGACACGCCGTGCTCACGTCGAGGAAGTTGAGCGGAGCGGAGAGCGCGTCCAGATTCGCTTCGACACCCTTCCAGACACGGCCCTGCGTGAGGTAGGGGGCGAGCCCCACCTGGACCACGCCGATCAAAACGCCACCCTGGATCGTCCCGAACGCATCCAGGCTGTCCATCATGGCCGCATACTGGGTGGCGAAGGTGGCTGGTGGGGTAACGAGAGCCGGATCCCCCGGATTGGCCCCGTCGAGCACCGAGCCCAACGCGTCGTTGTTGCCGATCCAGACCGTGACGAACGTCGGCAGCACATCGGCCGCGTTGTCGATCTGCGACCGGCCGCCGCCGAGGAAGGTCGTCAGCGGATTGGAACTGTTGCCCGCGCCGAGCGGGTTATAGATGTCCAGCACGGCGGCGCCCGGAATGGCGACCAGGTTCAGGTGCTCCGGAAGCGTGGGGTTCCGCAAGGCACACCCCAGCGGTCCCGGATCTCCCACCAGTTCCTGTGTGAATACGTTCGCGTAGGGTGGTGGGCAGCCCGGCGAATTGAGCAGCGGAATGTTGAACTCCGTCCCCATCTGCTCCGCCAGGAGATTGGCGTAGGACTGCAATTGCGTGCTGTCATTGATCCCAGCGGACTGGAAGCCGGCGGTGATGCTGTTCCCGAACGCGACGTACCGCGCGAACATGGGATCGACGAGGCCCGCCTGCTGCGTGGGCGGGATCAGGCTCTCGTTGTCGCAGGCTGCGAGCGCGGCCACGAGCGCGAGCGGGAAGATGAGATGCTTGCGCGTCATGGTCAGAACCCCGCGGTGAGGGTGAGCCCAAACAGGTGGGCGTTGAATTCGTACAGCCCGTTGTTGAGGGCCGTCGTGGGCGTGACGCCCGAGGGGAACTCCGCGGTGCGCCCGCGGCGATCTTGCTGCGCGAGATACTGGTACGCCGCCTCGACTCGGAAGCGCTGGCTGAACGCGTACCCGATTCCACCGGTGAACTCGTTCCGCTTGCCTTCCGGCAACAACGGCGTCACGGCCTCAGCGGGCGCCGCGCCGGTGTGGTAGATGTACCCGGCGCGAACCGTGAAGTTGGTGCTGGCGGCCCAATCGAGCCCAAACCGGATGCCCCAGGTGTTCTTGTAGTTCTCGACTGTAGTGCTGTTCAGCGCGGCGTTCTCGAACGTGACGGGCAGTGCCTTGAAGAGCGCCCAGTGCACCCAGTTGTAGTCCACGAGCAGCGTCACGGTGGGCGCGACGTCCATCGCCACGCCGGCGGTGAGCTGGTCGGGCATCGTCACCTTGGCGGATACCGTCTGATCCACCAGCGGACCGCTCACGAACGCGCTGGACACGACGCTATCGAGTGGAGTTCCCGCCGGCACGCCGAAGGGGTTTTCAGCCGGCAGCGTGATCCCAGTGGAAGCCGGTGTGAAGACGACATTGCCATCGTACGTGATGTTCGCCCGCGTCAGGTACCGTACGCCGATCCGGAAACGCTCGTCCGGCGTAAACACCACGCCAAAATGGGCGGCGAGCGCCGACCCGCTGCCATCGAGCTTGCCGTCGGCGAACTGCGTGCCACTCGGCACGCCGAGTTGTCCGAAGGTCACCGTACCAAAGCCGGGCACCGGGTTCTCCGAGAGATCGACCCGCTGCGTCAGCGTCACCGAGCCAATCACGTAGTCCACGCCGCCGCCGATACTCACCATCGGATGCGGCTTCCACGCCACCGTCGGCTGCACGTAGATGTTCTGCAGGTTGTTGTCGTAGCCCGCGAACTTCCCCTGGAACGTATCGGGCCACGTGGTACCGAGCCCGTAGGGAACGAACATGCCGGCGCCAACCGCGAACTTGTCCGTGCCGTATTGCAGGTAGGCGTGCGGCACCGGAATGGGGCTGTTCTTGAGATCCGTCTTGGTGCCCGTGAGGTCGGCGGTGAATCCACCGTTCGCGTCAATGACCGTGACGCCCGCGGAGATGATCCACCCCCGGGGACCGACGATGCCGGCCGGGTTGTAGAACATGGCCGACCCATCGTCGCACGACTTGGCGACGCCGGTGCCACCGCGGGCCATGACACAGGATCCATGCTCGTTGACTTGGAATCCCTGTGCCTGGGCGCTCCGCGTGAGCGCGAGCGGAGTCGCGGCCAGCGCGAAAAGAACAAGGGACCGTCGCATACCAACTCCGATGCTGTTGGTAGGAATTAGACCGGTCTGAGCCACCGGTGTGAATGCGAGAAAAGATAGCCTCAGTCACGCCTCCACAAGAGGAGGGCGCAACGAGCGTTCCAACTTGCGGTGTCCGCCGGGTCCGTCGGGTCCGCCGGTCCGCTATGCCGCTCCTCGTAGCAGTTCGCGGTCGTACGCCGTGAGGATCTCCGAGCGGGAGATGAGGCCCACGAGACGCTTGCCGTCGTTGGGGTCGACGACCGGAATGGTCAAGCTGCCGTGCACGCCGAGGCGCTCCAACGCGGTTCGGAGTGTGTCCCGCGTCGTGACCGGCTCGATTTCCTGGTTGGCGATGTCGGCGGCGATCAGCAAGGGTGCAAGGCGCTCCCGTTCCGCCAGCACGTTGCGCAGGTCACCATAGGTCACGACGCCCGTCAGGCATCCCTCGTCGTCGAGCACCGGAAACTCGGTTTGCGGCGTCCGGCCGATGGCGGCCATGATCTCCGTGATCGTGTCGATGTCGCGAATGGAAAAGGGGTTCGGGTTGTACGCGTCCCCCACGAGGAGTCGCTCCAACACCGCCAGGTCGCGGCCATGGCCGATGTTCTCACCGCGGCGGTGGAGCCACTCGGAGTAGATGGACGTCGGAAAAATGCGTCGCGCCGAGATGTACGCGACCGCGGTGCACAGCATGATCGGGAGGATGAGCGCGTAGTCCCCGCTCATCTCGAAGACGATCATGATGGCGGTGAGCGGCGCGTGTGTCGCGCCCGCCACCAACCCCGCCATGCCGGCCAGGGCGAAGGCCTCCGGGCGGATGATCAGGTGGGGGAAGATCTCCTGGCCCGCGAGCGCGAGCCCGCCGCCCAAGGTCGCTCCAATGAAGAGGGCAGGGGTGAACACTCCGCCCGCCCGCACGGCGCTCAGGGCGAACGCGGTCGCCACGAGCTTGGCGAAGCTCAGGGCGATCAGGTACCACGACGCGCGGTTGGCGATGATCCCGATGTCCAGGGATTCATGGCCGTGGCCCCACAGGTCGGCGCGGAAGGCCACGTCCAACGCGCCCACGACCAGTGCCGCGATGGCGATCTGGACCCATCGATTGGGGCGGCGGCGGAGGAAATCCGATGCCTTGTAGGTCGCGCGCGTGTAGAAGGTCGCCACCACGCCCGTGATGATGCCCAGGAGCCCGTACAGCGCGAGCTCCCACGGATGCCCCATGCCGTATTCCGTGGGGATAGTAACGACGGGAGAGTTGCCGAACACCGCGCGTGAGAGGACCGTCGCGATCACGGAGGCGACGAGTACGGGAGGGAACGCGGCTACGCTGAAGCTCCCGAGGATCTTCTCGAGCGCGAAGAAGACGCCCGCGATCGGTGCGTTGAACGCCGCCGAGATGCCCGCGGCCGCTCCGCAGGCCACCAACAGCTTCATCCGTGGCGCGCTGGAGCGGAACACGCGACCGATGCGGGACCCGAGCATGGCGCCCGCCACCGCCACGGGACCTTCCGCCCCAACCGCTCCCCCCGTGCCGATCATGAGTCCCGCGGCCGCGGTCTTGGCCAACACGGGCGCCGTGTGAATGAGGCCGCCGTCTTTGGCCACCGCTCGCGTGACGTCCGGGATGTTCTGCCCTTCGGAATCGCGCGCGCCAAACCGCACGATGACATGGGCCAGCATCAAGCCGGCCAGCACGACGAGCATGACGTTCAGCACACCCAACCACGTGAGCTGATGCACGGTGGACAGCGCGATGGCTTGGACGACGTCGATCAGGCGGTAGAAGAGAATGACCCCCACGCCGACCGCGGTTCCAATGGCTACGGCGAAGCCAATCAGGACCGTGCTCTCGTCGAGCCGGGCGGCTCGCCGGATGAGTAACTGGGCCTGCCGCCGCACCAGGCGGGCAAGGGCTAGCAGCTTGGGGGGCAACGACATGCGCATTGGCGTGCGGGCGGAAGATACGACATTGGGCGGCCAGCGTCACCCGCCCGGAATCCGGACCGGGAAACCTTGGAATCTCCCTCACGAAGCCTTCACCAACAGGATGCTACAGTACAGGGGACGATGAGAACGATTCCCAACGGACACGGCGGGGTCATCGCCACCCCCTTCGCCGGTGCAGCGGTTGCCGATGTCGAGCACCGCTACGTTCGCGTCGCGCTCGTCGGGAGTCCGAACGTCGGCAAGAGCTGCCTATTCCAGCGTCTCACCGGTCGCTACGCCACGGTCTCCAACTATCCTGGCACGTCCGTGGAGTTGACCCGCGGCCACGCGCATTTCGGCCCGGTGGCATGCGAGGTCATCGATACGCCGGGTCTGCACTCGTTGCTCCCCTCGACGGAAGAGGAACGGGTGACGCGCGAGATGCTCTTTGCCGGCGACGCGGACGTGATCGTCCACGTGATCGATGCCAAGAACGTCGCGCTCCAGCTCCCGCTGACGTTGCAGCTCCTCGAGATTGGCCGCCCGCTTGTCGTCGCGATGAACATCGCGGATGAGGCGGAACGCTTGGGGATCCGGATCGCGTACGAGGCCCTGGGACAGCGGCTTGGCGTGCCGGTCCTGCCCGTGGTGGCGGTGACCGGGCGCGGCGTCCCGAAGCTGCGGCACGCCGTGCTCGAGGTGCTGCAGAAGCCCGCCCCGCCGCTGCCGGACTATGGCAACGGGGTGGGGCACGCCATCCGCACCGTGCGCATGCGTCTCGGCGGGACGTACGCCACGGATCGGACGGCCATCGGGTCGCTGTTGCTGCAAGGCGATCCCGAGATCACGCAGCTCGTGGCGGAGACGGAGGGTGACGGTGGAGAAGGCGCTCGCGCGGCGAGCGCCCTCGTCGTTTCGGGCTTCGGTGCGCCGGCTCCCTATCGCGTGGCGGCGGAGCGACAGCGGGCTGCGGCCGGGCTCCTCATGGGCCTCGTGGATCAGCGAGGCGACACCAACCACCGCCGGGTGGACGCGGTCGGGCGGGCGCTGAGTCGGCCGCTCGTGGGCATCCCGGTGCTCCTCCTGATTCTCTACGTCGGTCTCTATCAGTTCGTCGGCGTGCTCGGTGGCGGCACGGTGGTCGACTGGCTCGAGCACTCCCTGTTCGAGGGGCGTATCAATCCGCTGTTCGAGCGGCTGTTCGCGGGGATCCCGTGGGAGCCGGTGCGGGCGCTGTACGTGGGCGACTATGGGTTGCTCACGCTCGGCCTCCGGTACGCCGTGGCCATCATTCTGCCAATCGTCGGCGCGTTCTTCCTGTTCTTCTCGGCGCTCGAGGATTCCGGCTACTTCCCGCGCCTGGCGCTCCTGCTGGATCGGAGCTTCAAGAAGCTCGGGCTGTCGGGCCGAGCGGTGATTCCGATGGTGCTCGGATTCGCCTGTGATACGATGGCGACCATGGTGACGCGCACGTTGGAGACGCGCCGCGAGCGGGTCCTGGCCACGATGCTGCTGGCGCTGGCCGTCCCGTGCTCCGCGCAGCTCGGCGTGATTCTCGCCGTGCTCGCGGGCTCCCCGGTGGCGCTCGTGGCCTGGGCGACGGCGGTCTTCGGATCGTTCGTGCTCGTAGGATGGCTGGGCGCTCAGCTGCTGCCGGGCACGTCGTCGTCATTCCAGATGGAGGTGCCGCCCCTTCGGCTGCCGCGGCTGGGCAACGTGGTCATCAAGACCGTGACGCGGATGCAGTGGTACTTCCTCGAAGTCCTGCCCCTGTTCCTGCTGGCCAGCGTGATTCTCTGGGCCTTGGACCAGTCGGGGCTGTTCCATTGGATCGTCCAAGGTATGCAGCCACTGCTCGGTTTCCTCGGGCTGCCGACCGAGATGGCGCGGGTGCTCTTGCTGGGCTTCTTCCGTCGGGACTACGGCGCGGCCGGCCTCTTCGACCTGAGCCGCACCGGCGTGCTGGACGCCACCCAGATAGCGGTGGCCGCCGTGACGCTCACGTTGTTCGTGCCGTGCGTGGCCCAGTTGCTTATGATGATCAAGGAGCGCGGCGTGCGGACGGCGCTTGGCATGCTGGCGTTCATCACGCCATTCGCGTTCGGGATGGGCTTCCTCGTTCGGGTGGTGCTCGGAGTGCTGTCATGAGTACCGCAACCACGACAGTGACCTGCGGCGCGTGTCGCCAGACGTTCGCCGAAGACCGCGCCCAGCCGGCATGCCGGTCGTGCCCCCTGGGATCCGGGTGCGCGTTCGTTCGGTGTCCGTACTGCGGATACGACAATCCCGTGGAGCCGCCGTGGCTAACCAGGTTGCGCGCGTGGTGGGGGCTGCATGAGACCGGTTGAGTGGCTGCGCGGCCTCGGCGCCTTGCGATCCCGTCCGTGGGGAGACGGCTGCCCGCGCGGAACGTCGGTGCCCCTGTCGGGCCCGTGTCCGGACTGCGATGCCGTGTCGCTCACGGATCTCCGCGAAGGGGAGATGGCCCGCGTGAGCTGCCTCCAACACCCCGAGCATCCCGCCGCCATCCGGCTCGCCAGTGCGGGCGTCCTACCCGGCACCGAACTCCAGCTCGTCCAGCGGTGGCCCGCCTTCGTCTTTCGGTTGGGGTACGCCGAGCTGGCCGTGGACCGCGAGACCGCGATGTTGATCCGCGTACGGCAGGAGGCGGTCTAGGCGGACCCGGCGGTCCCGGCGGTCCCGATGGATCCTCGCGGACGCTGACGTCCGCCTACTCTCTGCCCCTCTGCCCCTCTTCATCCAGCGTTTCTGCCTCGCTGCCCCGCTGCCGCGCTGCCTCGCTGCCCCCCGCCTCTGGCCCCTCCGCCGGTCCCGATGCACAATAGATCTCTACCCCAGCCGGGAGTGCACCATGCCCACTGTCCAGGCGATCCTCAAGGTCAAAGGGCCGCAGGTCGTCACGGCGGACGCCGATGAGCCGGTGTTGAGCGCGGCGCTGCTCATGAACAAGCATGGCATTGGTGGTGTGGTGGTGACGGAGGGCGGGCAGGTGGTGGGGATGTTCACCGAGCGGGACGTGTTGCGGCGGGTGGTGGCCGAGCGGCGGGAGTCCGCCACCACTCGGCTGCGCGAGGTGATGACGAGTCCGGTGATCTCCTGTCGGCCAGACACCGACCTCGACGAATGTCGCAGGCTGGTGACGGAGCAGCGGGTGCGGCACCTGCCGGTGATGCAGGGGGACGAGCTGTGCGGGATCATCACCAGTGGCGACATCCTGGCACAGCAGGTGCGGGACCAGCAGGAGGCACTCGACTACCTCAACAGCTGGGCGTTCGATCAGCGCTGACGACGAGGGTACTTCGCGACGCGCGGCGCGTCAGGCGGGTGCACGACCAAGTGTCTGAACCGGTACCTATCATCCTCGCCGCGTACGACGCCCAGTGGCCGGCGGTCTATCGAGCCTGCGCCACCCGCATCGCGGGCGCGCTCGGGACGAAGGCCATTCGGCTTGAGCACGTCGGATCCACAGCGGTGCCTGAGCTGGCGGCAAAACCGGTCATTGACATCGCACTCGTCGTCATCGACTCGGCGGACGAGCCTGCCTACGCTCCGGACCTCGAGCGTGTGGGGTTCGGATTCGTGGTCCGGGAACCAGCGTGGTACGAACACCGGCTGTTTCGCGGGGTCGACGCCGCGAGCAACGTGCACGTCTTCTCGTCGGGCTGCGAGGAGTTCATGCGAATGCTGCTGCTTCGAGATTGGCTGCGGACACATGAAGTCGAGCGGCGGCTCTACGAGGACACAAAGCGAGAGTTGGCGGGGCGGCGCTGGACTTCCGTGGATGAGTACGCCAAGGCCAAGTCCCGCGTGGTCCGCTCCATTCTTGCGCGCGCCCAGGCTGCGCAGAACGCGGTGTAGTCTCCGTGCGACCGCCCAACCCGTCGGGCATGGAGAGCAAGGCGTTCCGTCCGTTTTGCACGTCTTGCCGAGAGACCCCTGGTATCTTTGGGACGGCTCGAAGGGGGACTGAGCAGGGCAGGGAACGGCGTCGGGACAATCTCAGGGAGAATCGAGAGGGACCGGGCCGTGCCTGCGGAGCACCGGCCTTCGAAGCCAACAGCTTAGCCCGGGTGGCGAAACTGGTAGACGCAAGGGACTTAAAATCCCTAGGGGAGCAATCCTCGTGCAGGTTCGAATCCTGCCCCGGGCACTAAGCGCTGTAACGAGTTAGCGCCCTGCCGCATCTTCAGGCAGGAGCGCAAGTCCGGGCCGAGTGTGCCCCAAGGTGTACCCCATTTTCTCCGCCTCGCTGATCTGCCAGGATTCCTTGAAGTATCCGACCATCCGCGTGATTCCACTCGCCGGTCGGATCTGTGCCGTCGCGGAGGTGTTTGACGCGCTCACCACCGACCGGCCGTCAAGGGGGACGGATTCCGTTCGCGGACGTGTCGCGCTCAAGGAAGTCGATCGTGGCCGCCGGTTCGATCCTCTGAGATCCTGGACGTCTTTCTCGGACACCGCGACACGTTCGCCCGCGCGAGCCGGGAACTCGAACGAAGCGGCGGCGTGACGGCGGAGGCCGACGTGGGCCACGGGACAGGTCGTGCCACCGTGGCGCGCATGCAGCAAGTCGCGAACTAGGCACTCCCCAACGAAAACGGCGGTCGTCGCACCGGCTCCTTGAAGGCGCGGACATCGTGGGCGCGTGCTTGCGCCAACTCGTGTCCCGCTGCATATGAGGTGTCATGGCACGCTCGGGCGGCGCGTCGGCGGTCCCCGAGGGGTTCACGTTGATCGAACTCCTCATGGTGGTCGCCATCATAGGAGTGTTGGCCGCGATCGTGACCCCGCGCTTCCAGGAGATGATCGAGCGCGCGCGGGTCGCCCGCGCGATCGGTGATATTCGCACCATCGAAATTGAGCTCGCCGCCCTGGATTCCCTTCCGCAAACGCTGGATGCCGTCGGCCGGGCCTCGTACCTCGATCCGTGGGGGCGGCCATACACGTACCTGAAGCTGGAGGGCAAGAAGGGCGTCGGCGGCGCGCGAAAGGACCGGTTCCTGGTCCCGCTGAACAGCGACTATGACCTCTACAGCGTGGGCAGGGACGGCGCCTCCTCGCCACCGCTGACGGCCAAGCCGAGCCGAGACGACGTGCTCCGGGCGAACGACGGTTCCTTCATCGGCCTCGCCTCGAGGTACTGAGTGACCCTCAAGCGCCGCTGGTTTGTGTTCGAGCCCGGACTGGTGCAGACCCGCGTCGGCCGGCGGATTCTGCTGCTGTTCATCCTGTCTGCGCTTCTGCCGGTGGCCGTCCTCGGCGTGAGCGCCTACGTGAGCGTCGCCGATTCGCTGCGGCAGCAGGGGCAGGAGCGCGTCCGTCTGACCGCCAAGCGCATGGGCTCCGCCCTCTTCGATCGGCTGGTCAACCTGGAGTCGAGCGTCGCGGGCGTCGCGGGGCTCGTTGCGGAGGAAACGGGGTTGGGGCCGGATACCATCGCCCATGTATTCGACGACCGCTTCGCAGCGGTCGTGGTCACGATGCCCGGTACCTCCATGCGTCGTCTCCGCGGACGTGTCGAGAGTCTGCCGCCACTCGACGGCCCACAGCGACGCCAGTTGGAGGGCGGCGGGACGATCGTGGTGGTGACCGGTGATCGGACGCCCGCCATCCTGATGGCGCGGGCGGTGCACGCCCACCGTCCGGAACTCGGGACCGTGTGGGTGCGAGTTCGCTCGCAGGTGATCGCCCAGTCGCTGCTCTCGGAGATTGCGGCAACGCTGCCCGGTCCCGCCTGTATTCTGCTGCCCGATGGGCGCCCTGTGTACTGCCCGGGAGCGCGAGACCTGCTCCGAGCCGGCGTGTTCACCCCGGCGTTGGGGCCGGACGGCGCAGGGAGCTTCGCCTGGGGGCGGGAGCGGCGGTACCAGGCGGCCTTTTGGTCGCTGTTCCTCGGGTCGCGATACGCCTCGCCAGACTGGCGCGTGGTGTACGCGGAGCCGGAGGCCGACATCCTCGAGCCGCTGGCGCGGTTCCGGCACACGTTCCCCCTGGCGGGTATCCTCGCCCTGCTCGTCGTCGGGCTCCTCTCCAGCGTGCAGATCCGGCGCAGTCTCGGTCCCCTCTCGGCGCTGCAAGCGGGAACGGAGCGCGTCGCCCGGAGAGAGTTCGACCGCGACGTCCAGGTGACGGGCGACGATGAGTTTGGCGACCTGGCGCGGGCCTTCAACACCATGAGCGCGCGCCTCAAGGAGCAGTTTCAAGAGGCGGAGGCCCTCCACCGGGAGCTGGAAGCGGCGTCCGAGGAACTCCGCCACCGAGAGGCGCGCCTCTCGGCGATCCTGGAGACGGCTGCCGACGCGGTGGTCACGGCCTCGGAGGGCGGCATCATCGAGTCGTTCAACCGCACCGCCGAGCGGGTGTTTGGCTGCGAGCGGGACGCGGCGGTGGGAGGCCCGGTGGCGGATCTGTTCGCGACGCCGCTCGGGTCTGGTCCCGGCGGCATGCCGGCCGCGGTGGCCGATCTCGGAAGCCCCATGCTCCAGGTGCTGGCTCGACGCTGGGATGGTACGACCTTCCCGGCCGAGGTAGCGCACAGTCGGGCCGTCGCGGGGGGCCACGCGGTCTTCACCATTTTCATCCGCGACATCAGCGAACGCGTCCGGGCCGCCGAGGAACGCGAGCGGCTCGAAGCGCAGCTCCGCCACGCGCAGAAGATGGAGACCATCGGCACCCTGGCGGGCGGGATTGCGCATGACTTCAACAACATCCTGACGCCAATCCTGGGCAACATCGACTTGGCTCTGCGGGACGTCCCCGACGCGCATCCGCTGCGACCGGAGCTCGAGGAAGTGCACCAGGCGGCGCTCCGCGCCCGCGACCTGGTGAGGCAGATCCTCCTCTTCTCGCGGCGATCCGAAACGCACGTCGGCACCATGGACCTGAAGCCGGTCGCGAAGGAGGCCCTGAAGCTGGTGCGGGCGTCGCTGCCGGCGACCATCGAGATCCGCTCGGACATTGCCGCCACCGTGCCCCCGGTGGTGGGCGACCCCACGCAGATCCATCAGGTTCTCATGAACCTCTGCACGAACGCCTTTCACGCGATGCGGGAGCACGGCGGTGTGCTCGAGGTGCGGCTCGGCCTGGTCCCGGTGAGTCCACGCCTCGTGGCGATCCAGCCGAAGCTCGATGCGGACCAAGCCGTCTGTCTGACGGTGCGAGACACGGGGGATGGCATGAGTGCCGAGACGGTGGAGCGCCTGTTCGAGCCGTTCTTCACCACCAAGCCGCCCGGCGAAGGCACGGGACTTGGCATGTCCATCGTGCACGGCATCGTCACGCGCCATGGGGGCGCCATCACCGTCGCGAGTACGCCGGGGGAGGGTACCCAGTTCGACGTGTTCCTCCCCGTTGCCGAAGCGGCTCGGCCGGCGGGGGCGATCGCGCCGCGCTCCAGCGAGCCGCTCCGTGGTGAGGGTCACATCCTCGTGGTCGACGACGACATCGTCGTGGCCAGGCTCGTCGCGCGGATTCTCAGCCGGTATGGGTATCAGGTCCGTGAGGTGACCGCGGCGGGCCGGGCGGTCGAGCTGCTGCGCGACCCGACCCTTCGCTGCGACCTGCTCATCACGGACCAGACGATGCCCGGGATGACCGGACTGGAGCTCGCGGTCCGGGTCCGCGACCTGCGGCCGGGGTTGCCGGTGATGCTCATGACGGGCTACAGCGAGCTGCAGAGTCGGGAGGACCTTGCCCAACGTGGTTTGCGCGAAGTGCTGATGAAGCCCCTTG
>CAYWNR010000022.1:0-16519 GCA_964459705.1 uncultured Gemmatimonadaceae bacterium
TCCACCTCCACCGTCAGCGTCGCCGTACCGTTCTTCCCCGACGACAACGCCCTGATCGTTGTCGTCCCGTTACCGGTCGCCGTCGCCAGGCCCGTTCCGTTCACCGTGGCCACCGCGCCGTCCAACGACGTCCACGTGAACGGCGGTTGGCTGAGCAGCGGGTGGTTGTTGGCGTCCCACGCTTGGGCCGTGAACTGTTGGGTCACGCCCAGCGCCGTCAGCGTTGCCGTACCCGGCGTGACCACGATGCGGTCCACCGCTTGCGCCACCGTCAGCGCCGCCGTGCCATTCACTCCTGCCGCCGACGCGGTGACCGTCGCGACGCCGTTCGCCACCGCCGAGGCCAGTCCCGTCCCGTCGATGGTCGCGATGCCGACCGCCGAGGAGGTCCACGTGAACCCGGGCTGCAGACCCAGCGGTTGATCCGCGGCGTCCCGCGCCTCGGCCGTGAACTGCTGAGTCTCTCCCAGCGACGACAACGTGGCCGTCCCGGGCGTCACCACGATGTGGTCGAGGCCCTGGGCGACCGTCAGCGTCGCGCTTCCCTGCATGCCGGCGGCCGCCGCCGTGATGGTCGTTGCCCCATCCGCGACCGCCGTCGCCAGTCCCGTTCCGCCAATCGTGGCCGCGCCCTCGTTGGACGAGCTCCACGTGAAGGCCGGTTGGATGGCCAGCGGCTGATCACCGGCGTCTCGCGCCTCCGCGCTGAACCCCTGCGTCGTCCCGACGGTCGTCAGCGTTGCCGTCGCCGGGGTCACGACGATGTGGTCCAGCACCTGGGCCACCGTCAGCCCCGCGGTCGCGTCCACTCCGCCCGCGGACGCCGTGATGGTGGTCGTCCCATTGCTCGCCGCGGTCGCCAAACCCGTCGCGCTCACCGTCGCGACCGCGCCATCTGAGGAGCTCCACGTGAACACGGGTTGGGTCGCCAGCGGTTGATCGCCGGCGTCTCTCGCCTCCGCGGCGAACTGCTGCGTGGCCCCGAGGAACGACAGCGACGCGGTCGCGGGCGTCAGGACGATGTGATCCACGGCCTGCGCGACCGTCAGCGCCGCTGTCCCATCCACGCCAGCCGCTGACGCGGTAATCGTGGCCGCCCCGTTTGCCACCGCGGTCGCCAGCCCCGTCCCGCTCACGGTCGCGACCGCGCCGTCCGACGAATTCCACGTGAACGCCGGCTGCGTGGTTAGCGGCTGATCGCCGGCGTCCCGCGCTTCCGCGCTGAACTGCTGGGCGGCGCCGAGGAAGGACACCGTCACCGCGGCCGGCGTCAGGACGATGTGGTCCACGGTCTGCGTCACCGTCAGCGCCGCTGTCCCATCCACGCCAGCAGCTGACGCGGTAATCGTGGCCGCCCCGTTCGTCACCGCCGCCGCCAGCCCCGTCCCGCTGACGGTAGCAACTCCATCATCCGAGGAACTCCACGCGAACGTCGGTTGGCTGACCACCGGGTGGTCGTTCGCGTCGCGTGCCTCCGCCGCGAACTGCTGCGTGGCGCCGAGCGCGGACAGCGTTGCCGCTGCCGGCGACACCACGATGTGATCGACGACCTGCGACACGGTGACCGTGGCGGTGCCCGGCACCCCGGCGATGGTGGCCGTGATCGTGGCGGTACCGTTGCCGACCGCCGTCACGAGTCCCGTCCCGTTCACCGTTGCCACCGTGCCATTTGACGACATCCACGCCACGGTCTGTCCCAGGACCGGATCGCCCAGAGGATCGGTGGCGCTGGCGCTCAACTGCACGGCGGCCCCGAGCGACGCCAGCGTCGGCGTGGGCGGAGCGACGTCCACCGCCGCCACCGACTGCGCGACGGTAACGGTGGCCGAGCCCGACTTGCCCTCGCTCGTGGCCGTGATGGTCGTGGTCCCCACCCCGATCCCCAACACCACGCCGGATGCATCCACCGTGGCCACGCCAGGATCGTTCGTTGCCCACGTGACCGGGCGACCGGTGAGCACATTGCCGCCTACGTCGCGCAGCGTGGCGGTCAAGGCCTGCTGTTGCGCCATCACGATGCTCAGGGTGGCCGGACTCACCGTCACCGTCGCGACGGGCGGGAGCGTCACCGTGATGGTGGCGGTGCCGGATTGCCCCTCGCTGGTCGCGGTGATCGTCGCGGTGCCCGCGCCGACCGCGGTGGCCAATCCGCCGCCGCTCACCGTTGCCACACCCGGCGCGTCGGTGGACCACGTCACCACGCGCCCCGTGATGAGGTTGCCACCCGCGTCGCGCAGGACCACCGACAGCGGCTGATTCTGGCCCACCACGAGATTGGCCGCTCCCGGAATTACCTGCACCGTCGCCACCGGCGTGAGGTTGATCGTGATCGCCGCGGTGCCCGCCTGGCCTTCGCTCGTGGCCGTGATGGTGGCGGCGCCAACCCCCACCGCCGTCACCAATCCGCTGGCGTTCACCGTCGCCACGCTCGGCGCGCTCGTCGTCCAGGTGACGGTGCGACCGGTGAGGATGTTCCCGTCGGCATCACGCAAGGTCGCCGTGAGGGCCTGCGTCAGTCCCACCGTCAAGCTGGCGGCGGCCGGAGCCACCTCGACCGTCGCCACCGGCGGCGGGGTCACCGTGATCGCGGCGGTGCCGGTCTGTCCTTCGCTCGTCGCCGTGATGGTCGCGGCCCCCTCGCCGACCGCGTTCACGAGTCCCGTCGCGTCGACCGTGGCGACGCCCGGCGCGTCGCTCGCCCACGTCACGGCACGACCGGTGAGGACGTTCCCGCCCGAATCGCGCAGCGTGGTCGAGAGTTGCTGGCTCTGGCCCACGATGAGGCCCGCCGTTGCGGGACTCACCTCCACCGTGGCCACCGGCACCGCGCTCACGGTGATGGTTGCGGTACCGGTCTTCCCCTCGCTCGTGGCCGTGATCACCGCCGTCCCCACTCCGGCCGCGGTCACGAGCCCGCTCGCGTCCACCGTCGCCACACCCGGCACGTCACTCGCCCACGCCACGGATCGCCCGGTGAGGACGTGACTGCCCCCATCCCGCAACGTGGTCGCCAGCTGCTGACTCTGTCCCACCACGAGCGTGGCGGTTGCCGGACTCACCTCCACGGTGGCCACCGGCACAACGCTGACGGTGATGGTCGCGCCGCCACTCTGCCCTTCACTCATTGCTGTGATCGTCGCGGAACCGGCACCGACGGCCGTCACCAACCCGCTGGGACCGACCGTCGCGACGGCCGGAGCGTCCGTCGCCCAGGTCACCGCCCGTCCGGCGAGGACGTTCCCTCCCGCGTCTCTCAGGATTGCCGCGAGCTGCTGACCCTGCCCGACCAGGAGATTGGCGGTCGCCGGGGTGACCTCGACCGTCGCTACCGGCGGGACCACGACCGTAATCACGGCGGTGCCCGCATGGCCCTCACTCGCGCCGGTAATGGTCGCCGAGCCGGCGGCCAAACCGTGCACGAGTCCGGTGCTGTCGACGGTTGCCACTCCCGGAGTGCTCGATGCCCAGACCACCGCACGGCCCGTCAGGGGGGCGCCGGCGGAGTCGCGGGGCGTCGCGGACAGGAGCGCCGACTGACCGATCTCGAGCGTGTCGGCGCTCGGCGTCAGGGTCACCGACGCCACCGGGACGGGCACTACCGTAATCGTCGCCGTCCCGTGCTTTCCCTCGCTCGTGGCCGTGATCGTCGCCGCACCCACCGAGAGGGCCGTCACGATCCCACTCGCGTCCACTGTCGCCACCGATGGGGTGTTCGATGCGAAGGTCACCAACCGGTCGGCGAGGACATTGCCCTGCGCGTCCTTGGGGCTCGCCGCGAGCGCGCGCTGCTGTCCGACCACGACGCTGGCATCCGTCGGCACCACGTCCACCTGCGCCACCCGCGCGCTCACGATCACGACGGCCGATCCACTCTGGCCCTCGCTGGTGGCCGTGATCGTTGCCTGGCCGACCCCGACGCCCGACGCCATGCCATGCTCGCTGATCGCGGCAATGGTGGCGTCGCTCGACGACCAAGTGACCAGCCGACCGGTCAACTCAACGCCATCGGCATCCCAGACGACGGACGTGAGCTGCGCGGAATCGCCGAACAACAGTCGGCTCGTGTCGGGACCCACGTGGACCTGCGCCACGGGCACCGGAGCGATGACCACCACGGTGCTGTCCCGCAGCCACTGGCGCTGGCGGTGGGCGATCTTGACGGTGTCCGAGCCTGGAACGGTGGGTGCGGTGTAGAGGCCTGCGTCGGTAATCGTGCCCCGCGACGCCGACCACTCAACCGGGATCGGCGCGCTATCGCCGGCGGCCAGGAGCCCGAATGCTTCGAACTGCATCGTCTTGCCGGCGACCACGCTCGCGGTGGGGTGCTCCACGTGGACCGCGATGGCCTGGTCCTCGACGGTGCCCGGCTCGTTGTTGAGCAACCCGGTACACGCGGCCGTGGCAGCGAGAAGGGCCCACCGGACGACGCGGGCCACGAAGCGGGCGTTGAGCTTCATGCGGACGGCGACTCTGGCATCGTGCCCCTGCGCGAAGCCGCTGCCCACGCGCAGGCTCCCCCGCTTGGCAGCGGGGTGCTGACGGCCAACTCGGCCTCAGGGTCCACGAGGTGCTCCGGATCCGGTAAGATCCGCATGACATCACCTTCAGGCGGCAGCACTCTCAACCAACGCAGCACTCATGCCCGCCGCCAAGACAAGCAACTAACATGTTGCTGTACAATATGTTAGCTACAAAATCAGCCCCGACATCTCCCGCCTCCGCCCATCATGCACAGGCACGGGAGATGCTCTCGACCGGCGACACGCTACGCTTGGCCTGGCCGCCAAGGGCAGCCGAAGGGCTCAAACGCGCGCAAAAGCTTTGTATCTTGCAGTCTGCCGCGTCTGCGCGCAAGGCCTTCTCTTTTGGTGAGTTAGCTGGGACGGCCCCTCAACCGGAGGCACTGGTATGCCCAGTCCCTAACCAGGCACCCGCCCGGCCGGAGCAGTATCGGCCCGGGCGACTAGGACCGGGAGCCCGATAGCGCCACCACCGAGGTTTCCGCGCCACGACCACCAGCCGGCGGCTTTCGCAGGATCCCCGTGATCGAAATCCCCAAGCGGCGCTCGAGTCTCGACGCTATCAACGCCCGACGATACGCCGCCGCGAGCAGGAAGCCGGGAACGGCAAAATCGAGATAGCCGAACGGCGTGAACTCGTTCGCAGCCAAGTGCTCGACCGCCAGCCCATGCCGCCGGGCCAGTTCCGCGAGAGGGCCGAGCGCATTGGCGCGATAGTAAGTGGGGAAGACGTCCGCAGCATCGGCGTCTCGGGTCGCGGCGAGGATCCGGACGTGGAGACGGTGGGACAACAGTCTCGGCACCCACATGACCGGCGAGCGCCGATTCGGCGTCAGGAAGACGAACGCGCCGCCGGGACGGAGGACGCGGGTGACGCTCCCCATGAACCCATCCGGATCGGACACGTGTTCCAGCACGTAGCGGGCGACCACTAAGTCGGCACTCCGCGCGTCGATCGGCCATTCCTCATCGTCTCTCAAGAGCAGGAAGCGGTGCAGAAAGGGGTTGGTGGCCGCCGCCGAATCTGTCTCGAGCCCGACCAGTTCGATTCCGGGATGCTGGTCCCAGGGAAATGGCGCGATGGCTCCCTTCCCCGGACCTACCTCGACCACGGTCATCCCGGGCCGAAGCCGTTGCGCAACCAGCGCGTGATACGATTGCCAGTCGTTGGCGCACCCACCGAACCAGCGCTCGCGGAGTGACTCGACGCGGCGGGAGGTCACGACGTCATCTGCCGCCTCGTCGGCACGGCGTCAAAGCGCGCAGTCGATTCACGCGTGCCGCGGACCGGTCCGCGAGCGATGATCACTGGATGAGTGGTGCTTGGAGGATTCACACCGCGGCGCTGGGCGAGGGTTGGTAGCGGAACGCATGGCGCTGGCCCTCGCCATCTTCCGGCGGCGGCGAGAGGAAAGTGGGCCGTGAAGGATTCGAACCAGGGACCGACGGATTATGAGGGCCACTCCGGAAGTTGCTACCCGACAAGATACGTCAACACTCCGCGATACTAAACGCTACCTCGACAGCGGCCTCCGCGAGGGGATACCACCACCTCTCAGCACGGGATCGCGCTCTTCGCCGCGTGTTCCTATCACAGATTCTCGCTCGCGAGCTCCCGGGTATCCAATGCCGCCGGCTGACGACATCGTGTTATGATTGACCGGGCGTGTCCGAGAACTCGAAGACCTGCATGGAGGATCCCGGGAGCGCCCACGGGATCGTCAGGTGACGAGCGTAACCGAACGCGACGCCGCGTGTCGCGGGATCCCCACGAGACGACTTCGGCGGTTGACCATGTCTTCACATCCCACGCGGTGGACGCGACAGGACGGCGGCGGACGGGCTGCTGAGATCCATCGGGGTGTCCCGTGCGCACGTTCGGGCGCCCGGGCACGGAACGCGGCGTGAAGACCATAGACACGGTGGTCGCGGCGCTCTCGGAAGTGGAACAGCCGATCCGCGCCGAAGTGTTCGGCATCGAGCGGCTCGAGCAACACGCCGAGAGCCTGGCCGCGGCCCAACCCACTGCCGATGAACAGGCAAACGAACGCCGGCTCCTCCCCCGTGTCCGCGAGAACGGGAAGGTACTGCTCGCCGGGTACCGAAACATCAGCGAGGCGGTGCGACAGAAACAACACATTACGCAAGCCGAGGAGTGGATCCTCGACAACTTCCACGTGGTGGACGGGCAACTCCGGGAGGTTCGGGACCACCTCCCGCGCAGCTTCTACAAGCTCCTGCCGAAGATCGCCGAGGAGCACCACCTCGGAGGGTATCCGCGCGTCTATGGGTTGGCGTGGGCCTACGTGGCCCACACCGACAGTCGATTCGATCTGGAGACGCTGAAGGCCTTCGTTCGGGCGTACCAGCGCGTCCAACCGCTCGGCATCGGCGAGCTCTGGGCGGTCGCGATCCACCTCCGCATCGCCCTCCTGGAGAACCTGCGACGACTGTCGGAGCTGATCATCCGCGCCCGCCAGGGGCGTGCAAGCGCAGACGAAGTGGCGGACCGTCTGCTGGGCCTCAGTGGCCGGCCGGCGGAGCACGTGGACGAGGTGTTGGGTGGTCTTGCGACGGCCCCGCTCGCCAGCTCCTTCGCCGTCCAACTGCTGCAGCGGCTCCGTGACCAGCCGGCGACGGTCACCCCGGCCCTCGACTGGCTGCACGAGACCCTGGCTGCTCAGGGGACCTTCCCCGCCGAAATGGTGGCACAGGTCCATCACGCGCAGACCGCCGCGAACGTCACGGTCCGGAACATCATCACCAGCATGCGGTGGATGTCCTCCATCAGCTGGCCGGAGTTCTTCGAGGGCGTGAGTCTGGTGGACGAGACCCTCCGCTCGGCCCCCGGGTTCGCCGCCATGGATTTCGTCACGCGCGACAAGTACCGGGCCGCGGTCGAAGAGCTGTCCCGAGGGTCGACCTGGTCGGAACTGGACGTGGCACGCGAGGCCGTGGCGCTGGCCAACGAGGCGAAGCGCGCACGCGAGCGCACCGTGCCGAACTCGAGCTCCGACGCGGCACCTGCTCGATCAGCAGCACCAGCCGCGGCGCTCGCCGTTCCCGAGCACCGCGCAGAGGACCCGGGATACTACTTGGTGTCTGGTGGCAGGTGGGCGTTCGAGAAGCGGCTGGCGTTTCGGGTCCCCTTGCGCGTCCGGACACGACGTGCGTGGCGCGCCCACGCAACCTCCGGCTATTTCGGACTGATCGCCGTCCTCACCGCCCTGCTGCTCGCCGGCCCACTGTTCCTGAGCTGGAGCGCGGGCGTCGGCGCACCGATCCTGATCCTCCTGGGCATCCTCGCTCTCGTACCCGCCTCCGATATCGCGGTGGCCCTGGTCCATCGCCTGGTCGCGATGGTCGTTCCACCCCGGCTGCTCTGCAAGCTCGACCTCGCTCGCGGCGTGCCGGCCGAGATGCGAACCATGGTCGTCATCCCATGGCTGCTCACCAGTCACGAGGGCATCGAAGAGTGCATCGAACGGCTTCAGGTGCACTACCTGGCGAATCCCGAAGGCCATCTTCATTTCGCCCTCCTCACCGATTGGCAAGACGCCGTCCACGAACACCTGCCTGGGGATGCGGAGCTCCTGGCCGAGCTGGCCGAGGGCATCGCGGGACTCAACGACCGCTACGGGCGTCCGCAGGACGGAGAAGACCGATTCATCCTGTTACATCGTCGACGCCTCTGGAACGAGTCCGAGGGCAAGTGGATGGGCTGGGAACGCAAGCGCGGGAAGCTGCACGAGCTGAACCGGCTGCTGCGCGGCGCACCCGATACCACGTTCATTCCCATCAGGGACAAACCGCCCACGGTGCCCGAAGGCATCCGCTACGTGATCACGTTGGATGCCGACACCCGACTTCCCGGACGCGCTGCCTACCGCCTCGTCGGGGCGATGGCCCACCCGTTGAATCGCCCGCGCTTCGACCCCGCGGTGGGCCGGGTAGTCGAGGGATACGGGATCCTCCAGCCGCGGATCACCCCGTCACTGCCGACGGGACCGGGAAGTACAACGTACCAGCGGATCGTGTCGGGCCCCGGGGGCGTGGACCCGTATGCGGGCGCGGTCTCCGACGTCTATCAGGACCTGTTCGGCGAGGGGTCTTACACGGGCAAGGGGATCTACGACGTCGACGCGTTCGAGGCGGCGCTGGCGGGGCGGGTGCCGGAAAACACGCTGCTGAGTCACGACCTCTTCGAGGGGGTGTTTGCCCGCGCCGGACTCGTCACCGATATCGACCTGTTCGAGGAATTCCCCACCAACTACGAGGTGGGGGTCCACCAGAGCCACCGATGGGCGCGGGGTGATTGGCAGCTCCTCCCCTGGATCCTGAACCACGCCGGCAGCAAGCCTCGGAGGGCTGGGCAGTCGCCCATCCCCGTGCACGGCAGATGGAAGATGCTGGACAACCTCCGCCGCAGCCTCTCCGCGCCTTCGTCGTTCCTGCTGGTGGTCGCCGCCTGGACCGTGCCCGCCGTCCCACCGGCTCTGTGGACGGGTCTGGTCCTCGCAGCCCTCGCGTTCCCCGCGTTCCTGCCGGTGCTCGACGGCGTGATCCCCCGGCGCCGGGGATTCTCTAAGCGGAGTCACCTCGGCGTTACGGGCCGAGACCTCCAGTTCGCAGCACTGCAGGTGCTGCTGGCGATCGCGACGCTGGCGCAGCGGGCCCACTACATGGCGGATGCCATCGTGCGGACGCTCGGGCGACTCTATGTCACGAAGCGACATCTTCTCGCGTGGGTCCCCGCCGCACAGGCCGGGTACGGCGTCGACCTGAGGCTTCGCACCTTCTACGGGCACTTTCGGTGGAGCGTGGTGCTCACCGCGGGAGTCGGGGCGCTGTTCATCACGATCAAGCCGGGCGCGTGGCCGGTGGCCGGACCGTTGACGCTTCTTTGGGGACTGGCGCCCATCCTGGCGTGGCGGCTGAGTGTCCCGCGACCGTTCGACGAACGGCAACGCCTTTCGCTGAGGGAGACGCGCGCGCTGCGGCGCGTTGCCCGCCTCACCTGGCGGTTTTTCGAGACGTTCGTGACCGAGGAGGAGCACGCGCTCCCCCCCGACAACTTCCAGGACGACCCCGGGCCGGTGATCGCCCACCGCACCTCGCCGACCAACATGGGGCTGTACCTCCTGAGTACCCTGACCGCCCATGACTTCGGCTGGATCGGGATCTCGGACATGGTACAACGACTCGAAGCCACCATGGAGACGATGACCGCGCTGCGCCGGTTCCACGGTCATTTCTTCAACTGGTACGACACCCGGGACCTCCGGCCGCTGGAACCGCTCTACGTCTCCACCGTCGACAGTGGGAATCTCGCGGGGCATCTCGTCGCTCTGGCGCAAGGATGCCGGCAGCTCGCGCGGGAACCGTTGTTGGGCCCACGGATCTTGGATGGAGTCCGCGATGCGCTGGAGCCAGTGCTCGATGCAGTCGAACGATCGGCGTTCGGCACGCGCAGCGAAATGGTCACGGAGGTGCATCTGCGGGAGGCCCTCGACGCGATGGCGGCCGTGCTGGAAGCCCCCCCGTCGTCGATGCCCGAATGGGGATCCCGGTTCGAGCAGTTGGAAGCCCGGGCGGAGAACCTGCTGGACATCGTCCGCACGCTGTCCGACACCGCGGGGCGGGAATCCGGCCCGGAGGTTCTGGCCTGGGCGACCGCCGTCCGGGACACCGTCCGAAGTCACGCGCGTGACCTCACGATGCTCCTCGCTGAGGACAGGTCCACGGCGGTGACGATGGCGCTCGAGCACCGCCTCGCTGCCGTCGCCGTCCGGGCGGAACAGATGGCTCAGGCGATGGACTTCCGATTCCTGTTCGATTCCTCGCGCAAGCTGTTCTCGATCGGTTTCCGGATGGCCGACACCACCCTCGACCCCAGCTGCTACGACCTGCTGGCTTCGGAGGCGCGGCTCGCGAGTTTCTTTGCCATCGCCAAGGGCGATGTGTCGCCACGGCACTGGTTTCTGCTCGGCCGGTCCCTCACGCCGGTGGGACGCGGGGCAGCCCTGGTGTCCTGGTCGGGATCGATGTTCGAATACCTGATGCCGCTGCTGGTGATGAGGCAGCCCGCACGCAGTCTGCTGGATCTCACCTGCCGGCTCGTGGTCGGGCGCCAGATACGGTATGGAGCGGAACGCAGGGTTCCCTGGGGAGTGTCCGAGTCAGCCTACAACGTCCGCGACCTCAACCTCACGTATCAGTATTCGGACTTCGGCGTGCCCGGCCTGGGAATCAAGCGCGGGCTGTTCGAGGACGTTGTGGTGGCTCCCTACGCCACCGCGCTCGCGGCCATGGTCGATCCCACCGCCGCGATCAGCAACATCGCCCGCCTCCGAGCCGTCGGGGCACGCGGCATCTACGGGTTCTACGAAGCGCTGGATTTCACGCCAACGCGACTGCCCGAAGATGAACGGGTCGCGGTGATTCGGGCCTACATGGCACACCATCAGGGGATGACGATCGTCGCCCTGGGCAACGTCGTGCACTCCGGTCGCATGCAGCAACGCTTCCACTCCCACCCGATGATCCAGGCAGCGGAACTGTTGCTCCAGGAGCGTACGCCACGGGCCGTGGCCGTCACGCGACCGCGCGGCGAGGAAGTGCGGGTGGCGGCCCACGTTCGCGACCTCGTGCCACCGTCCCTGCGACGGTTCGAATCACCGCACGACATCCCACCGCGCACCCATCTCCTCTCGAACGGTCGCTATCTCGTCATGGTCACGGCGGCGGGATCGGGCTTCAGCCGGTGGCGCCAGCTCGCCGTCACCCGATGGCGTGAGGATACGACCCGTGACTGCTGGGGCACCTTCATCTTCCTGCGGGACGCAAAGACTGGCGACGTCTGGTCGGCCGGCTTCCAGCCGAGCGGCACCGAGATGGACCGGTACCGCGTCGTGTATGCGGAAGACCGCGCCAAGATCATGCAGCGCGACCGGTCTTTGTCGATCACGCTCGAGATCGTGGTCTCACCCGAAGACGACGCCGAACTGCGCCAGCTGACGGTGACCAATCTCGAAACCCGTGTTCGTGAGATCGATTTCACATCCTATGCAGAAGTCGCCCTCGCTCCGCAGGCCGCGGATGAGGCCCATCCCGCTTTCTCGAACCTCTTTGTAGAAACCGAATTCGTCCCCGAGCTGGAGACGCTGCTCGCCACCCGACGCCCGCGTTCCGCCGGCGAGCCCCAACCGTGGCTGGCGCACGTCGCCGCGATCGAAGGGGAGGTGGTCGGTACCTATCAGTACGAGAGCGACCGCGCCCGTTTTCTGGGCCGGGGCCGCGGAGTGCGGACGCCGGCCTCGGTGATCGAGAACGAGCCGCTCACGAACACCGCGGGGACGATTCTGGATCCCATCGTGAGTCTCCGGTATCGGGTCGCGATCCCGGCCGGCGGAACCGTCCGTCTCGTCTTCACCACGCTGGTGGCGCCCTCGCGGGACGAAGCCCTCGACATCGCGGAGAAGTACCGACAGCCGGACACGTTCGAGCGGGAGAGCTCGCTCGCCTGGATGTACGCGCAAGTCCAGTTGCACCACCTCCAGATCACCCAGGATGAGGCGCATCTCTTCCAGCGACTGGCCAATCGCATGCTCTACAACGATCGCACGTTGCGCACCACTCCCAAGGAGCTGGCCGCCAATCGCCTGGGGCCCGCGGGACTCTGGGCCCACGGCATCTCCGGGGATCTCCCGATCGCCGTCGTACGCGTCGAGCGCGACGAGGAGCGGGAGGTCGCGAGACAGCTCCTCAGGGCACACGAGTACTGGCACCTGAAGGGCATCCCCTCCGACCTGGTGATCTTGAACGCGAAGGGTACGTCCTACGCCCAGGATCTCCAGGACGCGTTTGAAGCCATGGTGCGGGCGACGCAGTCCGCGCTCGGGACCACCGGGGACGGGGACCGGGGGAAGGCCTTCGTGCTGCGGGAGGACCTGTTGCCATCGGAAGACCTGGTCCTGCTGCGTTCGGCAGCGCGCGTGGTGATCCTGGCGAGCAGGGGCACACTGTCCGAGCAGGTGATCCGACTGGACCGTTCGCGGCCGGGCCCGGTGCCGCCCCGATCCCGCGCGCCGCGCGAGGAAGCGGAACCGATATCCCCCCCAACACTCGATCTCGAGTACTTCAACGGCCTGGGAGGATTCTCGCGGGACGGCCGCGAGTACGTCACGGTGCTGGGCCAGGGACAGTGGACCCCGGCACCCTGGATCAACGTCGTGGCGAATCCGGATTTCGGCTTCCAGGTGTCGGAGTCGGGCTCCGGCTACACCTGGTCCGTCAACAGCCGGGAGAACAAGCTGACGCCGTGGTCGAACGACCCGGTCAGCGACACGCCGGGCGAGATATTCTACGTCCGCGATCTCGACAGTGACCTGATTTGGGGGCCGACGTGTCTTCCGATCCGCGAGGAAGGCGCACCCTACGTCATCCGGCACGGTCAGGGGTACAGTCGCTTCGAGCATACGTCCCACGGCATCGCGCTGGACTTGCTGCAGTTCGTGGCGCCGGACGACCCGATCAAGATTTCGCGTCTCACGCTCATGAATCGGTCCCGTGAGAAGCGTCGGCTCTCGGTCACGGCCTATGTGGAGTGGGTCCTGGGCGTCACGCGGAGCCACTCCGCGCCGTACGTGGTCACCGAGATCGATCCAGCAACCGGCGCCGCGTTCGCGCGCACCGCCTGGAACGGGGAGTTCGCGAGTCGGGTCGCCTTCGCCGACCTGGGTGGGCGCCACACGTCCTGGACCTGCGACCGCCTGGAGTTCCTCGGTCGGAATGCGAGCCTCGACCACCCTGCGTCGCTCGAGCGGGGCGATGCGCTCTCGGGAAAGACCGGTGCGACCCTGGATCCGTGTGCCGCGCTGCAGACGGACGTGGAGCTGCAGCCGGGGCAACGCGCCAACGTACTGTTCCTCCTCGGCGAGGGAGAGAGTCCCGCCCAGGCGCGGACGCTCATTGCACGCTATCGCGGGGAGGATTGCGACGCGCTCCTCCGCCAGGTCCAGGAGCGATGGGACACCGTGCTCGGCACCGTCCAGGTCCGGACGCCGGACCCCGGGATGAATCTGCTGCTCAATCGCTGGCTCCTCTACCAGACGCTCTCCTGCCGCCTCTGGTCCCGCTCCGCCTTCTACCAGTCCGGCGGGGCCTACGGCTTCCGCGACCAGCTCCAGGATGTCATGGCGCTGACGGTGACGCGGCCCGATATCACGCGCGAGCACATCCTGCGGGCGGCCGCCCGGCAGTTTCCGGAGGGCGACGTCCAGCATTGGTGGCATCCCCCCACCGGGCGGGGGGTACGCACCCGGATCTCCGATGACCTTCTGTGGCTGCCGTATGTCGTGGCGCAGTACCTGGCGGTGACGGAGGACCGGAGCGTGCTCGACGAGACGATCCCCTGGCTGCGCGGCCCGAGCCTCGAGGCGGACGAGCAGGACGCCTATTTCACACCCGAGGTCTCCGAAGACCGATCCACACTGTTCGAACACTGTGCGCGGGCCCTGGATCGCAGTCTCGAGGTGGGCAGTCATGGTCTCCCGTTAATCGGCGGAGGTGACTGGAACGACGGAATGAACCGCGTTGGCCAAGCGGGGCGCGGAGAAAGCGTGTGGCTGGGTTGGTTTCTCCATGTGAACTTGAGCGAGTTTGCCCGACTCGCCGACGGCCGCGTGGACGCGGAGCGTGCGGCGCGCTGGCGGAAGGCGGCCACGGCCCTGCTGACGTCGCTGGAGAAGGAAGGCTGGGACGGTGCATGGTACAAGCGCGCGTTCTTCGACGACGGCAGGCCGCTCGGATCGGCGCATAACGACGAATGCCAGATCGACTCGATCGCCCAGTCCTGGGCGGTGCTCTCCGGCGTGGGTGACCTGGGCCGCGCGCGCCAGGCCATGGAATCGGTCGAACGACGGCTGGTCCGTCAGGACGACCGGCTCGTGCTGTTGTTTGCCCCGCCCTTCGACCAGACGGAGAAGGATCCCGGCTACATCAAGGGGTATCTGCCCGGCATCCGGGAAAACGGTGGGCAGTACACCCACGCCGCGATCTGGTCAGTCATCGCCTTCGCTCGGCTGGGTGAGGGGAACAAGAGCTTCAATCTCTTCGACCTGCTCAATCCGATTCAGCATGCGAGCCGTCGCGCGAGCGCCCACCGATACAAGGTGGAGCCCTACGCGATCGCCGCGGATATCTACTCCGCGCCCGGGCACGTCGGACGGGGCGGATGGACCTGGTACACGGGGGCTGCGGGTTGGCTCTACCGCGCGGGGCTGGAGACGATTCTCGGATTCCGGAAGCAAGGCTCGGCGCTCGCGATCGATCCGTGCATTCCGCAAGCGTGGAAACGCTTCACGATCGTCTATCGCCACGGCGACGCGCGCTATCAGATTGCGGTCGAGAATCCAAACGCGGTCTGTTGCGGTGTGGCCAGCATCAGCCTCGACGGAACCCCCCTTCCGGCAGGGGCCCTCGTTCCCCTGTCCGACGACGGTCTCGAGCACCAGGTCCACGTCGTGCTCACGTAGGCGCTCCCCCTTCAACGAGGCGAGCGCCGAGAGGGTTATTGCGTCGAACTCGGGATGCGGTAACTCCAAGTGGGCCCTGAAGGATTCGAACCTTCGACCGACGGATTATGAGTCCGCTGCTCTAACCCCTGAGCTAAGGGCCCAAGCTGAATGACAATGTACTTTCGTCGTCCCCGCAAGAGCCGCGTTCAAGCCCGCGGGCGATCGGCCCGAACGGCCCGGCGCTCACCGCCAGGGTGACCGATCCGCCAGTGCGATACCGGTCGTGACGCACGCGCTTCCATCCGCCTGCATGCTGAAGGCGCGAGCACCAGGCACGAAGGAACGCTACGTTTCCCCCGTACCGGAAGCCAGGGATGGCGGACTTGCCCGCGGGGGAACGATGATCGGACGGTTGCGCGCGGTAATCCGGGCCCGCGGATTCAGGGGGCTGGGGACGGCAATCGTTCGGCGTCTCCTGCAGCGCAAGGCGCGTTGCCATGCAACCTGCGTACCGGCGTTCCGAGAGGCGTATGGGCTCGAGATCGGCGGTCCGAGCGCCATGTTCCGCCGCGGCGGGCTGCTACCGGTCTACCCGCTCTTCGCCCGCCTCGACAACTGCAACTTCAGCCCGTCGACGATCTGGGAAGGGACCATTGACGAGGGTCCCACGTTCCGCTTCGATCCTCGCCGCGCCCCGGGCAATCAGTTCATTGCCGAAGCGACGGATCTGCGCTTCGCCCGCACCGGCCAGTACGACGGTCTCCTCGCCTCGCACACGCTGGAGCACACCGCCAACCCGCTCGGGGCTCTGGCGGAATGGGCAAGAGCGCTCCGTCCCGGAGGGACCCTAGTCGTCGTGGTGCCGCACTTCGAGGCCACGTTCGACCACCGACGACCCGTGACGACCCTCGAGCACCTTCAGGAAGATCTGCGCGGAAGCACGGGGGAGGACGACGAGACGCACTTGCCGGAGAACCTCGCGCTGCACGACCTCGAGCGGGATCCGGAGGCCGGGTCGCCCAGTGCAGTCCGCGCTCGATCCCAGCAGAACTGCAGAACCGGTGTCTGCACCACCATGTGTTCGACACCGACCTGTTCGTGCGGCTCCTCGACGCCCCCGGCTGGCCGCTTCTCGCCGTCGAGCCGGCGAAGCCGTATCACATCATCGCGGTCGCGCGGACCCTCTCGAGCGGTTCGTGGGCAGACAACGAGCGGTTCCTGGGCCCGGCCGCCGGGTGGAGGACCACCAGCCCGTTCTCTCGGGACCGGCGTCGTCGCCTCGAGACACGACCGTAGCTGACGGTGCCCGCGGGGCGAGGGCGCCGGATGGCCCGACCGCCATTACCCCGTGACGGGCACCGCGTGCCGGGCGAGCACCTCGACGACCTCGGTCACATCCCCGCTGGCCGCGCTCGCGCACGCCGCGGGTGCGTACGCAACCCGCACACGGTCCCGCAGCGCGGCGGCGTCCCGGACCAGGTC
>CAYWNR010000023.1:0-16365 GCA_964459705.1 uncultured Gemmatimonadaceae bacterium
TCGAGACCCTCGTGTGGCCCAACGGCGCCGACTTCGCGCCGGAGTTCCTGCACGACGCGGCCCGCGTGACGACCTGATAGGCGCGGGGGCCGGGACCCCTCTTTGGCGATCTCGGCCAGCACCCGGACAGCTTCACCACCTCGCCCTCCCCGGCTGCCGCGTGGCCACATTGAACCGCTTGAACACGTTCGTCACGGCAATGGACAGCACGAGCATCGCGCTCGCTAGTAGCCCGCCCGCCACACGTATTCGGTCAGCGTCGCGCGCTCGGCCCGCCCGAGCCGCTGTAAGAAGAAGAGCCTGGTGTTCGAGTACGCAACGAGCGCACCCGGGCTTGGGAGATCCGTGGCGATCTTCCGCTGACCGACATAGACGTCCACGGTCGTCGGAACGAGTCGGTAGGGCTCTTCACCACGCCCCACGAGTTGACCGTGGCTTACGACCAGCACGGAGTCCGCGACCACCGCCAACGCCTCCAGCACCGTGAAGCTCCGCAGGTATGCGTTCCAGTCGTTCCCGCGTTCGGGCGGGAATTCCCCCGGCTTCGGACGCCGCGCCTGCCGCCACGATGGCGGCGGGCTACCCAGACTGTCCTGTAGATGGCCCGCTTCATCATAGACGAAGATCGGATAGCACAGGCTCGTGGCGACGAAGGTCCGCCCGCCGCCCATCGCCCCGAGCCGTCGGAACACGCTGGTCCAGTAGGGCGTCTCCAAGACGACCCGGGGAGCCGGCGACATTGCGGCCGCAAGACGCTCACCTGACGCCGTGGTCGTCGCGAAGTCCGAGCCATGGCCGTCCGCCGACCCCGGGACGAACTGACCAGCGCGCAGCACCGACACCGGCACTCGCCCCGCCTGTCTCCCGCCGCGCGCCGCCTGGTCGTCACTCAACCGACTCGCGAGCATCGAGGAAAGGGCATCCGACGCGGCAACCGGAGCAGCGACCTTGAAGAGATCCTCCCACGTAAGCGCTCGGCCATCGTTCACGACACCGGAGCAGCTTGTCAGACAGGCTCCCGCGATCACCATGATCGGCGCGGAGAAGCGTATCATGTCAGCACCGGCGCTTCCTCGGCTTCGCCAGAGCCGGCCGCTTGGCCGAGTACTCCGCGACCCGCGCCTTGACCAGCTTCCGCACCAGTGTCGCCGGTAGCGGTTTCTCGGCCGGAAATCGGATGGCGCCCTTGCTGGTGTCGTACGCTTTCAGCTCCGCCTTGTAGACCCGAACCGGGAGTGCGCCCGGGTAGAACGCGCAGTGCTTCGCGGCCGCGCCAAAGGACACCAGGAGCCGACCAGCGAGACGAAAGCCGGGGATGCCGTAGCTAATGCACTCTTCCGCCTTGGGCGCCGCGAACTGGATGGCACGTCGCAGCTCCCCGAGCGCGGCGCGCTTCGTGTCGTTCAATGGAGCCAGGTACTCGTCGATGGTCTGGGGTTTCGGGACCATGGGATCGTGCTCCGTCATCAGCCAACGGTCAGCCGGACAGCGCTCCGCCTAGATGCGGACTCCACCGGAGGGCGTCGCCGCCAAGCCCGGGGTGCCCCCCACGATATTGTCGGCGGGTGGCGCCGGACGGCAAGGCGCAGTGTGTGTGCGACGGAAGCGCTTCCCGCGCCGGAGCGTTACCGGGGCGCGGATCCTTGGTCGCCGCCGTCCGTCCGCGCCTGGTCTGGTGGGTGGGTAGCGCGTCCGTCGCCCGATGCTCCAGGGCGCGGAGGTGGTTGGAGAGACCGCCCGCGGCGGCTGTTGGCGTGCTTCATGTCATACATGAGCGCGTCCGCGATCCCGAGCAGCTCATCCACCTCATGGAACGCCACGGGGCCGGTCGCCACGACACCGGCGCTGAAGGACATCTCCGCCGCGTCGGTCAATCGCTCGCGCAGCCGCTCGACCAGCTGGAGCGCGCCCTTGCGATCGGCACCCGGCAACACGATGCAGAACTCGTCACCACCATACCGGCCGGCGACGTCCACCTCCCGCACGAGCGTGCCGATGGCCCGCCCAATCCGCTGCAGCACCTGGTCGCCTTCCTGGTGCCCGTGCCGGTCGTTGACTTGTTTGAAATCGTCCAGATCCATATAAATGAGCGACACGACCGAGGCGGTGCGCTTCGCCCGCTCGATCTCTTGATGCAGGTCGTGCACGAGCGCTCGGCGGTTGAGCAGTCCGGTCAGGGGATCCGAGCGTGAGAGCTGCTCCAACTCCCGCGTCCGCTCCGTCACCTTCTGCTCGAGGCTCCGCGCGTACTGCAGAGTCTGATCCTTGGCGGCCTCCAACTCCGCGCGCATGCTCCCGATGTACGTGTCGAACACGAGCTGTGTGTCGAAGTAGAGCAGCTTGTCGAGCGCCTCGAGCGTCGCGGACAGCACCGCCGGATCGGCGATCCGTCGTCTGAGCACGTCGCGGAGCAGATCCTTGAGAACCTTCACCGCGCTGAGGTAGTACTTCGGCTCGACCCCGATCCTTTTGTGCACCAGGCCGATGCGCAACCGATTGTTCACATAGTCCTCGGCGTAGAGCCCGCCGAACAGCTCGGCGACGTATCCGCGCTGCGCGGCGCGGAGCCGGCGTAGCGTCTCGGCGTCGCCGATGATCACCGCGATCTCGTCGATCGACGTCTGGTGAGCGTAGAAGCGATCCACGATCTGGTCGAGCTCCGCCAGCACGCACGACCGCGCCTGAGCCAACTGCATCGCATCAGCAGGCGTGAACCCAAGCAACTCCAGGCGGCGCGCGATCTCCAGCTCGTGCAGCTGCATCCGCTCCGGGAGTGTCTTCTCCGTTGGGTTCATCAGACGCGCCTCCACCGAGCCGTACGCACGGCCACCCCCGCGGACCGTTGGGGATTGGGGTCGCCCCTCCGGCCACAGGAATCGCCTCACACCGCACGATGCGGAAATGGGACTCAAATAATCGTGATGCCCGTCACATTGTAGGCGAGGGGGAGAGGCCACGAGGGGGTACGGATGGTCGGGTCACGCCGGCTCACCCGGAGGGCTTCGCCGCCAGTCCCCAGATGAACCCCACAATACTGTCGGCGTCTCACGCCGCGGCGCCGGCATGCCGCATCGCGATGCTGCCGCTTCTGTCGAGCACGTACGTGGCCGGGATCCCACGAGTCTTGAAGCACTCGGGCGGCTCACCCTTGAGCAGGTAGATCGGGAGATCGATGGAACGCTTCTCGATGAACCGGCGCACGACTGCGGACTCCTCCCGCGTGACGACGCCGAACTGCACATCGAGATCGGCCGTCCGGTCGAGCAACCGCTTGAGGCTCGGCATCTCCGCGACACACGGCGCGCACCACGTGGCCCAGAAGTTGAGCACGAGCACTTTGCCCTGCCACTGCGACGGGCGTACGGGGGCACCGTCCAGATCCGTGAGATCCATCGCGTAATCCCATGAGCCGATCGGCAGTGGCGGCGGCTTGAGCGTCGTGCCCCGCCGTTTCTTCATGATCATCGCGAACACCACGAAACCGCCGAGCAGCAGGGCGAACGTCGCGAAGAAGCCAACGATGACGCCGTGGGCAAACGAACCGGGGATGAGGAACCAGCCAACCACCGCGACGGCGAGCGGTGCGCTCACGATGAGGTTGCGTATCGTCCTGGGTTTCATGAGGTCGGTCCCGTTCGGGGAACGTCGCGCGGCATCGAGCCGTCACTCACGAATGTGCGAGACGCGTCCACCGGCCGCCACTCCGACAGCCACGCGTCACTGGCCACGGTCTGCTGCATCCCCAAAAGCGACCATCAGGGACATCCGCGTCCCGGATGCCGGAGACCGCGCTGATACTCGCAACCGGCCTACCCTTGCCGCTTCGCGGTCGGTTCGGACGACTGACCTTTGAGTCCCACGATCAACGCATCGAACCGGGGGTCGCCGCGCAGCGGGTCCAGGTCGGAGTCCTGCTCCAACCATTCCCACTGGTGCATCCCATTCGCGACGGACTTGGATATGGTGTCGATCGCGTCTTCCTTTTGCCCCAGCAAAGCGAATACGCAGGCCACGTTGTACAACAGCCCCGAATCTTCCGGGTCGATGGCCAGCGCGCGGCGGTTCCACTCGAGACCGCGCGCACGATCGCCCCGCTGAATCAGGCCGCTGGCGCCCAGGTAGAGAGCGCGCGCGTCGTCCGGATTGAGCTCGAGATGCTTCTCCACCAGCTCCGCACTCCGGCGCTGGGCGGCCTACGGGGGTTGGTGGACCCAATACCGACGCTCGACTTCCCACGCCGCGGTCTCCAGCCGATGGAGGACCAGCTCGTTCGGCCAGACCCCCAGGGCGGAGACCAACGCGTACCACGCCACCGTGTCGGGGCTCGCAACCTCCAAGACCGTATGCTCGGGATCGAGAACGATGCTAGGTGGCGGACAACTCGCCGTATCGAGCGGCGGCAACGACTCGTGCGCGGTGAGCTCAGCACGTTCCTGCGCGACGGCGCTCAAGAACGGTGGCAGCTCCTGGGCTTCGAGACGGATGTGGCAGACGTAGTACTTGGCGTCCAACTCGAGCTTGTCGCACCGCCCGGATTGTCGGTGCGCCTCGGCCCAATCCACGCTCAACTCCGACAAACCATCGTCGTTCCGGGCAATCCACCAACGAACCAGCTCACCAGTCACCACGTCCCCGACGCGCACGATGCGCAGGACGTGGTTGTCGAGTGCCAGCGACCATCCTTCCCAGTAGCGTATCTCGCTACGTCCATTCTCGAGCCCGCCGAGCACCGGGAATCCCAATCGCTCGGACATCTCGCGAACGCTGTTGTGAATGAAGTCCCGTTCCTGCTCCCAGGCGTCGGAGCGCCAGGTCCGCCAGAGCGCGCAGGTGTCGCTTGGGACGGCGCGAGTGATCGATCTCTGCTTTGAGAGAGCCACCAATACCAGGGTCGTCTCGGCAGCCTGCACCGTCACCGGGCGCCGGACCGTCAAGTAGCCGATCCCGCGCACAACCAACGTGTACGACCCGGCCGGCACCGCGCCCAAGGAGAAGGCCCCGTCGGCCCCGGTGAGGCTCGTGATGCCGATTTTGTCGAGCCTGACCTGTGCCTTGGGGAGCGGCCGGCCGCTGGCCGAGTCGGAGACCCTACCGGCCACCACACCCTGGGCGTACAGGGTCGCAGCCTGCGTCACGCTAGCGCTGAGTGCGATGATGATCGTCAATCTACGCCGACTCAGTAGCATCGTCCTGCCCGCTCGTCGTCCGGACGTGAGCGTGTCGACCACCCGCTCCATCTAATGTGAAAGCGAGTTCTTCCGGCCGCTACCCAAATACTAGTGGGGGCCCACACCGGCGACCGTTGCCGTCCATGTCCCATGCGGCCTCTGCGCCCTCCTCGCGGCCGTCGTCGGCCCGGCCGAGCGGGTGGGGGTGGGAAGCGGGGAAAGGACCCAGAGATAAGGAAGGGGCGCGGCTGAAGCCGCGCCCGAAGGGCTGTCGCTGAAGCGACGTCGGGCCCCCGGAACTTGCCTACCGGGGTAGGAGCCCGACGAGCCAGGCCAGGAAAGCGGCGCCAGCTACCACCAGCACCATCCACAACAGCACCTGGGCGCGACCGAGCCGCCCTTGAACCCACTCCAGCATCCGATCTCGACCACGGCCGCCCCCACTCATAGCTTCGGACAGCTATCTCGACCACGCGCTTCACATCGTCCTTCAGCCGCATCGGTTGTCCTCCGTCCCCATGCCAACCGAGTGAGCGCTCGGCCCAGAGGCGCGCGACCGCCACACGCCCGGACAGACGGCGTCCGCTCGGAGGATCGGCGACCACCACGCTCACCGGTGGTGGTGCCGACGAGCCGAGCTGGCAGCCCGCAGGAGGCGTTGCGCAGCGCCGCGGAGCAGGTCGAGGTACTCATCCGCGGCAGCAACGAGGAACCGGATGGGTGTTGACGGCCGACCTCGCCGCACCCGCGGGTGCGGTGGCACGGGGTGGTGCGGCTCGGGCGTGGCAGCGCCAATCGCCGTCGGCGGGCGCCGCCGGGGCGGCACGAGATCACCGGCTTCTTGGGTGTGGGGTTCCGGCTCTTCGTCGATCGACACTCTAACACCCACCGTCTCTACCTGAGGTCTGACGTGCCGCAGTGCTGCTGCGGGCGTCCTATCAGAACAGGAGCGTCTTCTCAGTCGACCCCGACCTGGACACTCACACGCGCCTGAGCCCCGTCAGTCTGCCCTTTCAATCTGCGGGCCGACCGGCCCGACCGCCACTACTAGCACACTACTAGGTATAGCGGCACTCCCTCTCTAGCCTCTGCGCCCTCCTCGCGGTCGTCGTCGGCCAGGCCGAGCGGTTGGGCGTGGGAGGCAGAGAAACGGGGTCAGGGATAAGGAAAGGGCGCGGCTACTCGGCCGAGCCGGGGCTTCAGGACGCGCGGTCTCTCAGGTAAACGCGTGGACCAGGAACCCTTCGCTGCCGGTGGCCCGCCTCGACAGGAGCGGCGAAACCGTGTACGCGGCATAGACCACAGAATCGCGCGACGCCGGACCAAAGGCCCAATTCAGTGTCCCGTGGCCACGGGTGAATCCGACGTTTACCGTTTCGCCCAGCAACGTGATGGCGTGATACTGCCCCCAGAAGCAGTACGGATACTTGCGCCTGTTCAGCGGCCCTCCAACCACGACGACCACATGGCCATGATGCGGCGCTGGTGCTTTGACGCCTCCAATCACGAGATCCCCGGCCGCGGCAGCTTGAGCGGCTTCGACACCGTCCGCGAGGACGCGCCCGGCCGCCCTGAGCAGGTCCACGATATCGTTCGCGTTTCCGAACATGAGCACGCCGCACTCGGGGGCGACTGCACGGACGAAACCGGAGCAGTCATTCGCGTGCGCGGGCAACTGGCGCTGACAGGCGGCGATGATGTCGCGGCTGTTCATCTTCCACGCCTCCTCTCCGATTCATGCATCCGTCATCCCGCTCCCCACCGCTGCAGCTACGATACGGCCCGCGGCGGAAACGGCACAGCCCGCCCCTCTCCCTCAAAGCGCGCTCATGACGCCAACGATGAGAATCACCAAACCCGGGACAAAGAGCGCCACTGAGAGAAGACCCAGTGTTCTGCTGAGAACGGGCTTTTCTGCGAATTCGTCCCGCACACCCCGCCGCCAGTTGAGTATGTCCTTGCTTGCAGCGAGAACCGCCGATACGACGAGCATGATCGCCGCCGCGTTCTCAATGCGCGCCTTGAGGGCGGAAAGACTGACCGCGAAGGCAAGGCCGAGCAGCATCGCTCCCTGCATGAACATGCCGACGTGAGCCATCACGAGGTACCGGGACGCATGCTCCGCGCGACGCCGCTCGACGATGAAGAAGAAGCCGGTCACACCACCAATCGCCAGCCCGAACAAGCCGCCGACTATCAGGATCTTTGAGGCCAGTTCCATGTCCTTCTCCTCCATCCAGTGACACCCTCAGCGCTCGATCCGGGGAAACTGGTCACGCACCCGTCGGCTGAGGAGGTACGCGATGAACAGGCCCCCGATCGGGAGACCAATGAGGGTCCGAAGATCGCCACGAAACACGGTATTTGTCCCAGATCGCCAATCAGGTTCATGTCGAGCACAATGGATGCGCCTTTCCGCGCGGCCTCTGCGTCCTCCTCGCCGTCGTTGTCGCGAGGCACCCACGCGTCGGCCGTGCCGAACGACGTGCCGCGCCGTGCCTGAGCTGCACGGCATTCCGGCCGAGCGCCAGCGCGCGGCGCGACCTCACGGCAGGCGGACTTTCCATAGCGAGAACCCAAAGCGGTTGGCCTTGCTGTTCTGGATGGGGCTGACGATCCCCAGGGTGCCGTCACTGAGAAATGCCATCGCGAGATACTCGCCGGCCGTGTCCCGCCGCGGCGGGTCCTGCGGCTGCGCCCCGGCGCCCCAGGCGTCGATCTCGAACGGGCGCGACACGAGCATCCAAGACAGGCGGCGGCGAGGAGGGTTGCGATGCGGGCTGCTCGCCAGGGGGACTTCATGCGCCCGAACTCCTGATCGGTTGCACGGTTTGCGCGCGATCAACATCAATGTGCGCGCCGATCCTCTCGGCCGCCGCCACACGCATGGAAGTGCAGAATGGAGAGTGCAGAGTGCAGAGTGGGGCGGCAGGCGCGACGGCCGTGCCTAGCCGCCGCCCTTCACGAGTCGGTACATGCGAACCTGCTGGACGTCCAGCTCATCCTGCCACACGCCCAACACGTAGTCGTCGCCGATGTCCCAGACCCTTCCGTTCGGCGGGGTCTCGACGTTACCGAGCCACCGCCCCTCCGGATCGAACACGGCCCACCGAACCGGCTCCTCCTCGAGGCGGTAGTAGGCCACCCACAGGTTGCCGCCCGCGTCCAGTCGGAGGTTCTCGTACGGCGGCATGTCCGCAGGATAGGGAATGTCGTCGAACGGGGTTGCGGACGTGACGCCTCGCTCCGCCCTGCGCTCTCGCAACCTGCGCTCGCGCTCCTCGATGAGCGCTTCGGTCACCGGTCGGTCGGCACCGGACGGCGGATGAGGCGCTCGAGTGTCCCATCCATCGCACGGACCTCGATGTCGTAGCGGTCGCCGCGGCCGTAGTACCAACGCTCCCCTCCCGCGATCTCCACCGGTGAGCGACCGAACGGTCGCCCGGTCGCTACCGAATGCTCGGGTCCCACGCTCACGGAGAACAACTCACTGCCTGGCAGACGGGCCAGGGAGTCGACGAACGCCCCCTCCGCATCCCAGATGCCGTACATGCGCGGGATTCGCTGCAGGCCTTGCGTTGTCTGCCCGTTTGAGACGAGGTGCCAATACGCGAGGATGCTCCCATCGGCGAAGACGCCCATCGGTAGGGGGAGGGCCGCCACCCGCTCGAGTCGCATCGTGCAGCCGAAGCTCCCGTCGATCCCATGCACCGAGAGGCGGTTGTTCCCGAAATCATACAGGACCAGCGAGTCTGGCCCAAGACGCCAGATCTCCCCCATACGGGCAAACTCCCCCGGCCCCCCACCCTCTCGCCCCACCACACGGAGGTACGTCCCCTCGAGGTCGTAGAAGCGCAGCTCCAACGATCCGGTGTTCGCCACCACGATTTCACCGCGCGAGGTGCGGAGCGGGGAGAAGGCACGGAACAGCTGGTACTCCTCGGGCCCGTCCAGCATGCCGATTGTGAGGATCGGCTTCGGTAGCACCCGCCACCTCGTACCCTCCTCCCACGCCGGCGCCGTACTCTCGACGATCTGGATGCCGGCGCTGTCGCGCACCGTCGAGGACACCCGCGCGGCCGGAGCCCCACCGCAGGCTCCCGTCACCGACACGATCGCAATCCCCACGGCTGCCATCCGCATGATGGCGCGACGCGCAGCGGGCCCGAGGAGCAACGAGGAGGCGGACATGATCGTATGCTATCAGCATAGCCGCCCGGATGACTCCACACGTTCCGCTCTGGATTGCCGCGCCAGTTCCTCGGCGAGCGTCTACGCCGTGCGGAAATGCAAGGGATCTCGCAAACTCTGGAGCTCGCGGTAGTAATAGAGCGCCGTGGGCCGCTTGTCCCGGAAGCGCAGCGTCTTGAGGAACGCCACGTCCTCCGCCGTCGCGGTTCCGCTCAGGGACGGGTCGTGCAGGAAGTCGTGCAGCCCCCTCGCGGTCGCCGCCGCCGCCCGCCTACTGAATCCCGAGCTGCGAGGACGGAAACCGCCGTGACGGACGTGAACGCGCGCATGTGAGGCTCCGCTGGGAGGAGGTCGCCTAGGCTACCAGCGTCGCGCGGATCGCGGAAGGGCTCCGACTCTCAAGCCTCGCCGTCGCCGCCGGCCGGCCGAGCGGGTGTGGTGGGAGTGGAGGGCGCAGGGTGCGGAGTGCAGAGTTTGGCAACATCGCGTGGGAGTCCCGGGTTGAAGCCCGGGCTCGGCCAAGGAGCAGCGTCTGAAGGACGCCCGCGTTTCATTTTCGGCCGGCGCGTCGGTCCGGACACTCTGGTCCACTGTCCCCCGCGACCGACCTTTGGGTCTCTCGCCCCCCAGGCCATCGCGTGCGAGATCTGACGCACCAGCTGCAAACGGCGCCGACCGCGACCGCCACTGTAGTGGCGTCGGCCCACGACTGCTTACAGAGACCACCCGACGCAAGTGTGGGAATTATCCCGGCAGCGCCACCTCGACCCGTCCGTGCAAGCACGTCGGCGGACAGTCGGGACCGTTGGGTTGCGACTCTTGGAATTCCACTGGCACCGCCTCGACGAAGACGGTATCGGTCGACGTGGTCACGCGAACGCTCACGTAGCTTGGCGTGAAATCAGGAAAGACGAGCCGACCACAGGTCGTGGCGTCCTGGCAGTCGCGCACGTACTGGGCGAGGCTGCCGGGCGACGACAGCTCGACCCGGAACGCGCCCTGTGGAGGTGGCGTGAGTACCACCTCTACCTCGCTCGTGCATCCGATCCGCGTGCACGCGTGCACGTCGGACGCGCTGTCGCAGGCCGTGATTCCCAGTGCCGCCGTCCCGCCAAGGATCAGTGCGGGTACGACGCGCCCACGAGTAGTCATTGACTGAATCCGTTTCCGATACGGGTACCCACCGACACGCCCATGTTTCAAAGGTATACCCCGTGACTGTGGCCGCGAGCACGCCGAGCGCGCCGCCGGCGCGCGAGCCGGAACCCACGCCGCCCGCGCCATCACGCCATGACCGCGTGCTGCGTGGCCCACAGCGCGGCGGCGGCGCGTGTCGAGACGCCGATCTTCCGGTAGATGTGCTGGATGTGATGATCGGCGGTCTTGGTCGCAATCGAGAGGCGCTCGGCGATCTGTTGGGTGGTGAGCCCGCGCGCCGCAAGCCGGAGCACGTCCGACTCGCGACGGGTCAGCCCGCCCGGTAGCTGCGCGCGGGTGACCGTGCGCGCCCTCGGCTCGCCGTGTCCCGCGGCCACCAGCACCGCACGGCTCGCGCGCGGCTCGGTCACGCCACGCGACGCCAGCTGGCGTAGCTCGGCCGCGGCGTCCTCGGCGGACCACGCGTCGCGGTCGGCGCGGTCGGTGGTTAGCCCCACGTAGATCTCCACCGCGCCCAGCACGCACGCCCCCTGATCGACGGCATCGGCGCGCACGCGCTTGTGGTAGCCGGATCCGTCGCTCTTCTCGTGGTGCGCGCACGCCGCCGGATTCAGCGCCGCCAGCGCCGGCGAGCGCCGCAGCATCTGCTCGGTCAGCATCGGGTGCAGCTCGACGCGATCGAATTCGGCACGCGTCAGCGAGCCGGGCTTGTCCCAGATCGAATTCGGAACGCCGGTCGTGCCAAAGTCGTGCACCAGTGCCGCGCGACGGAGGTTGGTCACATCTTCCTCGCCGAAGCCGAGCACTCGGGCCGCGTCGCCCGCGAGCTGCGCGCACCGACGGCTGTGCCCGGACATGTACGGCGATTTCAGGTCGATGAAGTCCGCCGCCACCGCAAGCGCATGGTCGAGCGCCGCACCGTCGAGCGTGCGATGCGGCTGCGGTTCGAGGTCGAGCACGGCATCCCAGGGCTCCGTCTTCGCGAGACGCTCGAACCAGGCGGCGCCGTGCGCAACGAAGAGGTCGGCAAGCGCCGGATCGTAGGTGCGATCCCGGCGGTCGCGCGCGGCGTCGAGGGCCTTGTCGGGCGAGAAGATGCGGCCGATTGCTTCCATATCGTGGCTCAGGTGCACGACCCGCATCGGCAACGGGATCGACTCCCCCTTCGCATGGGCAGGATAGCCGTTGCCGTTCCACCGTTCGAACGTGAAGCGCAGCGCGTCACGCACGCCGGGGCCGAAGTCGAGGCGCTCGACGAGCATGTCGGCCACTTCGCACCCCGAGGCGAAGTTGTGCACCGCCCATTCGCGCGCGGTCTGCTGGATCATCTGCACGATCTGCTCGCGCTCGTCGGGGGGACGCCAGGAGGTCGCGAAGGTGATCACGTCCCGCATCACCTCGGCCGGATTCGCGGCGTCGTGTACCAGCGTCTGGGCCCGAATCGCGATCTCGTCGCCGAACACGGTGGCCACCTCATGCGCGTGGCCGGTGCAGCCGATGTACCGGAGCAGCGCCACCCAGTAGGCGGCCTCGCGGACCTCCGTGGGGTATCCCGCGGCCTCGCACATCCAGCTCGCCAGCAGGCACGACCGGAGCTGCGACTCCAGGGGTTGGCCAAAGGCGTTGTCCTGCGCCAGGGCCAACGTGGCCACGAATTCGCCCAACCGAAGGGGCGGAGTCAGCATAGGGAACTCTCCCGATGTATGCGCCAGAGCGGTCCCATACCTTGGGGCCACACGACGCGGTTCGAGACGCCGCGCCACGTGGTTTCGACAATCCAACCAGGGAGGACCGAGCGCATGGTGAAATCAGCAGCGGCAACCGACCGACCCATCAGGGTCGGAGTCATCGCGGACCAGACAGGCCCCCTCTCCTTCATAGGGCTCGCCAACGCCAACGTCGCCAAGATGGTCATCGGCGACATCAACGCCAAAGGCGGTCTTCTGGGACGGCGAGTGGACCTGTACCTCGAAGACAGCGCCACGTCGGATGCGGTCGCGGCCGCCAAGGCGACCAAGCTCGTCGAACGCGACGGCGTCGACGTGATCCTCGGTGGCATCTACAGCTCCACGAGGCAAGCCATCAAGGAGCCGGCCGTCGTGAAGGGGAAGAAGCTATACATCTACCCCGAGCAATACGAGGGCCAGGAATCCGACCCGCTGATCTTCTGCACCGGCCCGGTGCCGGCGCAGCAGGTCGACCCGTTCATTCCGTGGCTGATGCGGGAGACGGGCGCGCAGAAGTTCTACCTGCCATCGGCGGACTACATCTGGCCGCACGTGATGAATGAGAAGGTGCGCGAGGTGGTCACGGCCAACGGCGGCTCGATCGTCGGCGAGGAGTACTTCCCCCTCGACCACACCGACTATCGGGAGACGATCGCGAAGATTTCGTCCAGCGGCGCCGAGGTCGTCTTCAATACCATCGTGCCGCCCGGGCTCCCGCCGTTCCTGGAGCAGCTGCATGACTCCGGCTTCGGGAAGCGCGGTGGGCACCTCGTCTGCACCTACTTCGACGAGAACTTCCTGAACATGGTGCCGGCCGCGCACGTGGAAGGGCTCTACAGCTGCCTCGACTACTACCAGGCCGTGAGTGATCCCTTCAGCAAGCGGCTGATCGACCAGTACGACGCGCTGTATCCGGGGCATGCCAAGTTCACGGCCGGCAGCGCGTGCTCGGGCCTGTACCGGGGGCTCCGTCTTTGGGAGGCCGCGGTGAAGGAAGCTGGCTCGCTCGAGCAGGGTGAGGTCATTCGGGCGCTGGACCATGCGAAGCTCGTCGACGGGCCGGGCGGACCCGCGGAAATGGTCCCCGGCCAACACCACGTTCGCATGAACATGTACATCGCCCAGTCCGAGGCTGGCCGCTTCCGGATCGTCAAGCGCCTCGGCGCCATCGATCCGAACGAGCGCGTACTGAGCGCGAACTAGTGCCGGCCGCGCGGGACGCACGCGGTAAGCAGGTCGCACACGCGTAACGCCACTTTCTATTAAGGAGAGAGACATGTTGCTCGCAACGACGACGGTCGCGGATTTCGACCAGTTCATGAAGGTCTTCTCAACCGGAGGTTTGAAGAAACGGCAGCAGCACGGGTCGAAGGGTGCGCTCGTCTTCCGCGATCCCAACCAGCCCGACCGGGTGTGGGCGATCTTCGACTGGGACGAGAAGGGCTGGCAGAGCTTCGTCAGTGATCCCGAGGTCCCGGCGGTGCTGAAGGATGCCGGGCACACCAGCAAGCCGCAAATACTGCCGCTCGCCGCTCGCTGCGACGGCTAGCGGCGGAACCCGCGCGCGACGGTCGCTACGGTTCCTGCAGCCTCCACCGCCTCCCCGCGGCCGTCGGCTCGGCCGAGCGGGTGGGGCGTGGGAGGGCGGAATAGAGACTGAAGAATGCAGAATGGGGCCGACAGGATGTGGGAGTCCCGGGCTGAAACCCGGGCTCGGTCAAAAAAGCGAAACCCGGAAGGGTGACGCGCGGTGCGGACGCGTCCTGCAGGACGCCTCTTCTTGGCCGAACCTGGGCTTCAGCCCCGGACTTCCCTCAACGCGCTCCGGGTTCCGTGGAGGCGGACGTCGCCTGCGTGGGATTCATGCACGCGAACGAGCTCCGATGCCGCCGCTCGTTCAGAGGAGAAAGGCAGCGGCTTCCCCGCTACCGGCAACAGAAATTCTCGACCCATCCCCAGAGTGCGGAGTGGGCCCGACGCCGACTCACCACGGAAGCCACCATGGATGGACCTGCACCGCGAGCCCTGAATCCGACACGACGATACGCGCGCGATCGCCCATCCCCTCGCCACTCAGGCTCGTCCCGAAACGCTCAACCCGCAGGCGAACCATCCCATGCCCCTTGGTTCGCTCCGCCACCAGCGTCACAGCGTTGCACCGGCAGCCGAAATTCGGCGGGGACTACCAGCTCTTGGGTCTTCCCACGGAGTGAATCGGGACCCTCGATGTGACGGAGCGTCACGGTCATCCCCGCGGAATCGGGTACCTCGACGAGTACCCGGAGCACGGAGTCGCTCGCGGCCCGCTGAGCGTCTGCGGAAGAGACCGCGACAACACCCATCGCCACCACGGCCAGGAAGAACGCCCTCATGATCCCCTCCCTTCGCAGTCCCCGCTCACGGAGCTTCGCGCCGCAACGGAATACCCATGCGGAGAAGCTGCGTGGTGTCACAGAGCGACCGAATCTCAGCGGTCCGATAGGTTGCTTTCCGTACGATGAGACTGAGGGTGCGGCAGTCGGTGCCGGGGGCGACGCCAACCCTGAGCACGAAGCGGCCGTCGCTGGATGTCTCGGTCCCGGCACGGAACACGGTGGAGTCGGGCGCGGGATGGACGACGACCGTCACGCTCGCCTCGGCAAGGGCGACCGCGGTGTTGTTCTCCTCGGCAAACACGAACCCGCGCACCGTGAGGGGTTGCTGCATCCGGCCGGGCAGGAAGGTCACCACGCAGAGCAGTGAGAGGATGCCCAGGGCACTCACCGGTCGTCTCATGGTCGCCACCGCCTCGGTCACGAGGGAGATGCGCGATTGACCAGCCACCCGGAGTCGGTGCGCCGGTACCACGGGCCGCTCCGATCCGTGCTGTCAATCTGCGACGATGCCACCGGCGGCCGCTACTACTTAGAGGACTAGTAGGGTCGATCTAGCGGAACCGACCTCGGGGACTTGACCGCTCGCCACGGAAGTCGGCCATCTCCCGCCGCGGCTCAAGCAGCGGCTTCACGGAGTCCTGGACAGGTGGTAGCGAATCACACTTTCCACGTCTACACTGTCCCGCTCGACCACCCAGACATCGTCGCCCGCTGCCGCACGGATGGACGCGTTAACTGGCAGCGTGAGCACCCCGGCGGGTTGAGCTCGATCGTCCAACATCAGCCACGGTCGCTGCCGCTCGACGGCGCGCAGTCCAATCCAGATGTGATGATCGTTGCCCACGACGAGCGCGTGCGCGGGCGGATACACCGGCGGCACCAGGCGCCGAATATCGGTTTCGTATGCCCGCTTCTGTTCCGGAATCTGGGCCCGTTCCGCCCGGCGCTCGACCGCACTGTCGGCGACCTGACCCGGGATGGGTACGCCGTCAAATGGAAGGTGCCGTTCTGCCAACGTCTGGCCTTGGGGATTCCTGAGCGTGATGGTGAGGCTGCGCTGCTGGCCGCCGGTGAGTGTCGTGGCGACCTGCACGATTGCGGCGCCGTCCGGGGACACCGCCCAAAGTGCGTGCGGGAAGAAGGGAACTTGTGCGGTCGCCACGCCGCCCTCGGGAAGGGGGATGGTGATACTGCCCTCCGCTGGCAGCACGGTGACGATGCGACGAATCCCACCATCGATCGAGATCAGGAGCAGCGGAATCCCCCCGAGCGCCTCGGCCCGCGGATCACCCCATCGTCCCTGTCCCGTCACCAGGAGCGAATCTCCTTGGTAGAGCGCATAGGGGAAGAGGAATCCAAACGTTGGGAGGGCGCTGCTGTCTGCGGGCAAGGGATGGGCGGCCGTAACGGGCGGGAGCGTGCGAACCAGCGTTCCTGTCGGTGCTAGCAGGGTTACGCGTCCTAGCATCGGGTCACTCACCCACAGCGTGTCGAACCGCCAACCGCCACGCACGAGGGTTTGGAACTCCCCCGGACCGTCACCCTCCCGTCCGATCCTGTTCGCGAGCGAGCCGGAGGAATCGAAAAAGAGGACCTGATGGTCCTGCGACTGCAGCAGCGCGACGGTCCCGTCGGAACCGACCCCGAGCCAATCGATCGGGACGAGATCGGCTGCGTACCCATCGATCCGTATGCGCGGCTCGGCGTGTAGGTCGCGCACACCCGCCACGGACCCGTCGGTGTGAA
>CAYWNR010000024.1:0-16310 GCA_964459705.1 uncultured Gemmatimonadaceae bacterium
TCGTCAACGTCACGGGGGACGTCGCGGCCGCCGCGGTCGTGCACCGCACCGCCGACGGAGGCGCTCCGGCGCCATGAGCGAGCTGGACATCACACTCGCTTCGATCAACATCTGGGACCTGCCGATTCGCCTGCCGCGGACGCAGCGGCCGCGCCGTCACCGGTTGTTGCTGGAAGGGTTGCCGCACCTCGATGCCGACATCCTGCTGATTCAAGAAGCGTTTCGCCCCCGCCTTCGCCGGGCGATCCTCCGCGCGCTGCCGACGTTCCATCCCGACGCCCTCGCCGGGCAGGGCCGCTGGATGACGTTCCTCCGCATGGACCGGGCGGGCGGGCTCTTCACGCTGTCGCGGTGGCCGATCGTGCGCACGTCGTACCGACCGGCCCGCCGCTTCCGCCGCATGAAGCCGGACGAGCGGATCGGCTGGAAGGGCTGCTTGTGGACTAGGATCGCGACGCCGGTCGGCGAGCTGCTCGTGGGGAACGTCCACTTGTACGCCGGCAACACGCCGCTCGACGCGCACGTACGCGCCGTCCAGACCCGCGATCTCCTGCTGCACGGGGAGACGCGCCCGGAGGTGCCGACCGTCATCGCCGGCGATTGCAACTGGGACATCGACTTCGAGCACAGCGAGCGAGGCCCGAGCGGCTACGTCGAGCTCGCGCAGGCCGGATTCCGCGAGGTAGCGGACGGCCGCAGCTCCGGCATCGCGACCATGGACCCGCACCGCAACCGCTTCGCGCGGTACGCACCGTGGCACCGCCCAGCCAGGCGCCTGACGCACGTCTTCTTCCGAGGACCCCGCCTGGCGGCGGGACCGGAACCACCATCGCTCTGCCTGAACGATCCGCCCGTCTCCGATCATTTCGGCCTCCGCGCCACCCTTTCGTTCGCCGTGTGACGGCCCATGGGGTATCGCGTCCTCGCCGATCTCGTGGTCGCCATCCACGCGGCCTTCGTGGCGTTTGTCGTGCTCGGCGGGTTTCTCGCCTGGCGCTGGCGCCGGCTCGTCGCGGTCCACCTTCCCGCCGCCGCGTGGGGTGCGTTGATCGAGTTCGCGGGATGGATCTGCCCGCTCACACCGCTGGAGAACGCGTTGCGCCTGCGAGCGGGGCACGTCGGCTACGCGGGCGGGTTCATCGAACACTACGTGTTGCCGGTCATGTACCCGGGTAACCTGACGCGCACCGTCCAGATTGTGCTCGGAGCCGTCGTGGTCGCAGTGAACGCTGTTGCCTATGGTGTCTTGTGGGTTCGATGGAAGAGGAGCGGGCGCTGGTAGTTGGTCGTCGGTAGTTGGAGGTTCGTGGTGGGCGTGCTCCGGACGTAGCTGGCGGGAAACAACCAACAACGAACCACCAACCGCAATCGGCAATCGGCAATCGGCTATCGGCTATCGGCAGACATCCCGATTAGGATTCGTCCATGTCTCAAGTCCCTCTCATTCCCCGCACTGTCTTGTTCGGCAACCCGGACAGGGCCAGCGCTCAGCTCTCGCCGGACGGCACGCGGCTCGCCTATCTCGCCCCGCTGGACGGGGTTCTCAACGTCTGGATCGGCAGCGCCACGGGACAGGACATGCGGCCGGTCACCCGAGACACGGACCGCGGCGTGCGGATGTACACGTGGGTCCATGACAACCGTCATCTGCTGTATCTGCAGGACCAGGGTGGCGACGAGAACTGGCGCATCCACAAGGTGGACCCGGAGACCGGCGCCGACGAGGACCTCACGCCATTCCCCCGCGTGCAGGCGCAGATCGTCGCGCATCTGAAGGAGCGGCCGCACGAAGTGCTCGTGGCGTTGAATCGGGAGGACGAGCGGCTCCACGACGTGCACCACCTGGATCTCCGGACCAACGCGCTGACGCTCGTCGCAAAGAACCCCGGGGACGTGACCAACTGGGTCGCGGACCGGGCGCTCGTCGTGCGCGCCGCCGTCGCCACGACGCCGGACGGCGGATCGGTGCTCCGACTGCGCGACTCGGCGGATACCCCATGGCGGGACTTCATCGTCTGGAGCTCCACCGACGCGTTGGCCAGCGGCCCGTTGGGATTCACCGGGGACGGCCGGACGCTTCACGTGCTCGATTCCCGGAACGCGAACGCCACGCGACTACTGCGGGTGGACGTGGCGTCCGGCGCCTCGACGGTGGTGGCCGAGGATCCGCGCTACGACGTCGGGGGGGTCATGCTGCATCCGGACACCCGGGAGGTGCAGCTGGTCGCGTTCATCCGCGCCCGCCAGGAGTGGTCGGTCCTCGACCCGGCGCTCGCGGACGATCTCGCCGCGCTCAGGCGCCTGAACCCGGGCGACTTCGCGATCGTGGACCGGACCCACGCCGACGATCGCTGGGTCATCGGCTTCACGCGTGATGCCGAGTCCGTCTCGTATTGGGTGTACGAGCGCGCCACGCGCCGCGGCACGTTTCTCTTTCACACGCGGGCGGACCTAGCAGAGTACACGCTCGCCGAGATGCGCCCGATTTCGTTCACGTCGCGTGACGGGAGAATGATCGAGGGATACCTCACGCTTCCCGCCGGGGTCCAACCGAAGGGCCTGCCCATGGTCCTCAACGTCCACGGCGGGCCGTGGCACCGGGACACGTGGGGATACGCTCCCGAAGCGCAGTGGTTCGCGAACCGCGGCTACGCGTGCCTCCAGGTGAACTTCCGCGGCTCCACCGGCTACGGGAAGGACTTTCTCAACGCCGGAAACCGGGAGTGGGGCGCCAAGATGCACGACGACCTCGTGGACGGCGTGCGGTGGGCCATCCACGAGGGGTACGCCGACCCCGAGCGGGTGGCCATCTACGGTGGATCCTACGGCGGCTACGCCGCGCTCGTGGGCGCGACCTTCACGCCGGAGCTGTTTCGCTGCGCCGTCGATATCGTCGGTCCCGGCAACCTGATCACCTTCATCGAGACCATTCCGCCCTATTGGTCCACGTTCCTGGCCATGCTCAAGGAGCGGGTCGGCGACCCGGAGACGGAGCCCGAGTTCCTGAAGTCGCGCTCGCCGCTCACGTTCGTGGACCGGATACAAGTTCCGCTGTTGATCGCGCAGGGGGCCAATGATCCCCGCGTGAAGCAGGCGGAGTCCGAGCAGATCGTCGCCGCGCTCGCCGCCAAGAACATCCCACACGAGTACCTGCTGTTCCCGGACGAAGGACACGGCTTCGCGAAACCCGAGAACCGACTTCGGTTCTATGCGGCCGCCGAGCGGTTCCTGGCCGAGCATCTGGGTGGGCGGTTCGAGCCGGAACACACGTGAGATCGTCGCTCCACCGGAACTGAACGGGCACGTGACCCAGGGAGCGGCGGAACGCGAGCCTTCCCACGGGACAGTAGCACCTACCCCACCCCGCGCCCCGGGACGGTCTGAGTATCATTGAAGGCAGTTTTGGTGACGATAATCCCGAGTGTGTGCCCGGATGCGAAGGAGATCACCTTGCGGCCCATTCACGTCTCGTGCGTCGTCGCGCTCGCGTTGTGCGTGACCGCCGCGGTCACTCCGCTCGCTGCGCAGACCAACGAGCCGGACTTCGGCCGTCTCGTGGAGACGTTCAAGAAGCCCTATCTCAGCGTCGGTTTCCTCGTTCAGACGGTCGCCGACTTCCAGATCGAGCGGAGTTTCGCGGGATCGAATGGGTTCAGCATCGCCAACGCCCGTCTGAGCGTCGGCGGCGAGCTCGACAACGGGTTTGGCTACTTCCTGCAGGCCAACTTCGTACGGTCACCCGCGATCCTCGACGCGCAACTGTCCTACCGACCGACCAAGGCGGTGCGCCTCTCGGTGGGGCAGTTCAAGGTGCCCTTCAGCTACGAGCTCCTGACCAATGCCGCGGGCATCGACTTCGTCAACCGCTCGCAGGTGGTGAGCACCTTCGCGCCCAACCGTCAGCTCGGGGCCCAGGTAGCGGTGGGCGCCGGCGGCCCGCTTGGCTTATCGGCGGGCGTTTTCAATGGCAATGCGTTCCAGACCAACGGCAATGACGGGAATGACCTGCTGTACGCGGTGCGCTTCACCGCGACGCCCGTCCGGCCACGGGCGGGGCACACCACGCGGCTCCTGGTCGGGATGAACGCGGCGGTCAGCCAGGATGACGCGGTCGCGATCCCCGGCGTTACCGCGGCGTTCAATGGCAAGCGCACCTTGCTGGGTACCGATGCGCGGCTCGCGGGTGGCCCCCTGTTGCTCGCCGGCGAGTTGCTCTACGCGCGCCTCGATCCGTCCATCGGTCCCGTGCGCGAGCCCTGGGGATTCCACGCGACCGCGGGGTACAAGTTCACCGCCAAGACGCAAGCACTCGTCCGCTGGGATCGGCTGGATCTCGATCCCATTGCCGCCCGAAACCTGGTGATCTTCGGTTTCAATGTATGGCCCACGCAGGTCGCCGCGATCAAGGTGAACTACCTGTTCGACACGGACCAGGCGTCGTTCGACAACCACCAGCTGTTGGTCAATTTCCAGGTGAGCTTCTGACCAGAGGCGGGACGTCGCGGTAGCTTCTGGCCTAACGCACCTGTTCACGGCCCGGGCGCGTGCGGACGCAGTTGGCCAGCGCGCTCGCTTGACGTGTTCTTTCGACCCACCTGGGCGGCAGGTCCGAGCCGGCAGGAGACTCAAGAGGCCTATCATGGTGGCGCGTCTCGCTGTGCTTTGGGTGTGCATCTGCGTTCTGGTGCAGCCGCTTGCCGGACAAGCGGACACGGTGCGTGCGCCGGTCGGGGCGCCGGTCGTGATCGGGTCCGACACGCTGTTTCGCATCCGAACGCGACTCGGTCCCTTCAGCCCCGCGGACCGCGCCCGTGCCGTGAACGCCCGTCTGGCGCGCGTCGCGAGCGACCCGTTGCTATCGCGCGATTCGATCCGCGTGATGGCCGAGGACGGTGCCACCGCCATCGCGGTGAGCGACGTGATTATCACCACCGTGACCGACGCCGACGCTATCGCGGCCGGCGTATCACGGGATTCGCTCGCCGCGGAACGGGTCGCGGCCATATCCCATGCGATCAGAGGCCATTCGGTTTGGACCCTGGTCAAGACGTTGCTCCTGGGTCTCCTCTGGGCGCTGCTCGCGACGGCGGCGCTCCTACTCGCCATCAAGCTGCTGAATCGGCTGTTCCCGAGACTGTACGGGCTGCTGAACCGCTGGCGTGGCACGCGCATCCCCACCCTCCGCGTCCAGCGCCTCGTGTTGCTGTCGGCGGACCGGATGACGGACCTCCTGCTCGTGGGTGCGCGCATGTTGCGCGTCGCGCTCGTGATCGTCTTGCTGTTCTGGTACGTCCCGTTGCTGTTCAGCTTCTTCCCGTGGACGCAGGGAGTTGCCGACTCGTTGTTCGCCTACATCGCGGCCCCGCTTCGCGAGGCGTTTCGTGCGGTCGTGAGCTACATCCCCAACGTGTTCTACATCGGCGTCATTTTGACGCTCGGCTACTACCTGCAACGCTTCATCAAGTTGTTCTTCGATGGACTGGAGCGTGGGACGCTCCAGATACCCGGCTTCTACGACGAGTGGGCGCAGCCGACGTTCAAGATCGTCCGGTTTCTCCTCCTGGCGTTTGCGCTCGTCCTCATATTCCCCTACCTGCCGGGGTCGGATTCGACGGCGTTCAAGGGCGTCTCGGTCTTCGTCGGTGTGCTCCTCTCGTTCGGATCCGCTGGGGCCATCGGGAACATGGTGGCCGGGATCGTGATGACCTACATGCGGCCGTTCAAGTTGGGCGACCGTGTGAAGATCGCGGACACCGAAGGCGACGTGATCGAACGCACGCTGCTGATTACTCGAGTGCGCACGCCGAAAGAGGTGGAGATCACGATCCCGAACGCCATGGTGCTTGGCAGCCACATCATCAACTACTCGGCGGCGGCGCTCGACGGCGGCGTGATTCTGCACACGGACGTGACGATCGGCTACGACGTCCCGTGGCGCCAAGTGCACGAGCTACTGCTCGCGGCCGCGGCCCGCACCGACGGACTCCTGCCCGAGCCCAAGCCGTTCGTTCTCCAGATCGCGTTGGGCGACTTTGCCGTCTCCTACGAGGTGAACGCGTCCACGACTGAGCCCAACCGTATGGCCTCGATCTACTCCGAGCTGCATCAGCACATCCAGGACGAGTTTCAGCGGGCGGGCGTCCAGATCATGTCACCACACTACGAGAATGACCCACCTGCTCCCAAGGTGCCGGGTCCCCACACGCCCAGCGCGAAGGCCGCCCCCGGCTCCTGACATGACCCCGTCCGTCCGGATCCACTACCACCGGCCGGACCGCGGCACCACCGTCTTCGTCGAGCACCTGCTGCTCGACCAGCCGGACGTGAAGGTGACGTTGCTCGCCGACTATCAGGGAGAGGACGCCTACGCCGGCGATCGCCTCATTCTGTCGGCAGGTGCGCCGATCGTGTGGTTCGTGTTCCCGAACCTGTGCCGAGACCTCGGCCGGTTTCACCTGGCCGACGGGACGTTCACCGGCTGGTACACGAACCTGCGGGCGCCCATCCGGATGAAGGGCCCTGACTGGTACTGTACCGATCTCTTCCTCGACCACTGGCAGCCGGCGGACGGGTCGCCGGGTGAGTGGCTGGACGAGGATGAACTGGATGCGGCGGTGGGCGCCGGCCTGCTCGACGCGGCGCGCTTCGACATCGTGCAGGCGGAACGAGCAGCCATCACCGCCGAGCTGACGGCGGGAACGTGGCCGCCCGCCCACGCTCGGGAGATGGACCTCGCGGAGGCGCGGAGGCTCCTCAAATGAGTCGTCATCGTACGGCCGACATTGCCGCGCTGCTCGCCGCCGAGTATGGCCTTCAGGGCACGGCCTCCTCGTTGCCGGGCGAAAGCGACAACTACTTGCTTCGTAGTGAGGACGGAACCAGATACGTCCTCAAGCTGGCGGACAAGGGGAAGACCAGCGCCGTTCTCGAGCTCGAGCACGCCGCGGCGGAAGCCATCGCGACCGGCGGGATCGGTCTCGCCGTGCCACGCCACGTCCGCACTCGGCGCGGAACCATCGAAGCGGCCTACACCACGCCCGATGGCGCGACCCTGCGTGGCCGCCTGCTGGAGTTCGTTCCCGGCGAGCCTTGGTGCGATGCTGGGGAACCCACGCCCGAGCGGCGGGCACATGTCGGTCGGTGTGTGGCCCAGATCGAGAACGCCTTGTCTTCCGTCGACCACCCGGGCGCGCACCGTACCCACCAGTGGGACGTCACCGCCGCCGCCTCGCATCGGGAGAAGGCCGGCCTGATCACGGACCCGACGCGGCGCAGCGTGGTCGAGCGCGCTTTCATGCTCTTCGTGGCGGCCGCCAAGCCGTATCTCGCGGCGTTGCCCCACTCCATCATCCACGGCGACCTGAACGACGAGAACGTCCTGGTGTCCGACGATCGGGTGTCGGGCTTGTTGGACTTAGGCGACTGCCTTTACAACCCGACCGTATGCGATCTCGCGATCGCGTTGACCTACCTGCTGCTCGACGAACCCGATCCTCTTGCCGCCGGCTCGGAAATCGTCGCCGCGTACCACGACGCGCGGCCACTCTCCGCAGCCGAACTGGAGGTCCTGTTCCCCTTGATGTGCGGGCGTCTCGCGATCTCGGTGATCATTGCGGCCGAGCGCCGGCGCATCGACCCGACCCGCTCGGCGTGGTTTCTCACCGAGCCGCGCGCGTGGCGCGCGCTCGAGCGGTATACGTCCGTCGAGCCGGCGACGGCCGCGACCGCGCTGGCCTCGGGCACGGGACTCGGCGTGTTCGCGGAGCGCGGCGCGGCGCGCGAGGAACTGCTCGAGCGCCGGCGTCGGCGCTTCTCCGCGGCGTTGTCACTTACCTATCGGGAGCCCGTGAGATTCGTGCGGGCCCGGGGTCAGTTCCTGTTCGACGACCGAGGCTGGCCGTACCTGGACCTGTACAACAACGTATGCCACGTGGGTCATTGCCATCCCCGCGTCGTGGCCGCCGGCCAACGGCAGATGGCACGCCTCAACACGAACACCCGCTACCTCTTTGACGAGCTGACGGAGTACGCGGATCGGCTGTGCGCAACGCTGCCGGCGTCACTTGAATGCTGCTTCTTCGTCAACTCGGGATCGGAGGCCAACGAACTGGCCCTTCGACTCGCCTGGGCGCACACCGGAAACCGGGACGTGCTCGTCCTCGACAACGCGTATCATGGCCACACGAGCACCCTGATCGACATCAGCCCGTACAAGTTCATGACGAAGGGCGGCGAGGGGCACGCCAAGCCGTGGGTGCACATCGTTCCCGTCCCCGACGGATACCGGGGTGTGCACAGGGGCAACGGCAGAGACGTGGGGATAGCGTACGGCAACGAGGTCGGACGGGTCATCGCTTCCACGGCCCGACCCGTCGCCGCGTTCATCGCGGAGTCGCTACCGTCGTGCGCCGGCCAGATCATCCCACCCGCCGCGTATTTCGAGACGGCCTTCCACCACGTGCGCGAGGGCGGCGGCGTCTGCATCCTCGACGAGGTTCAAGTCGGTTTCGGGCGGATCGGAACGCATTTCTGGGCGTTCGAGGCACAGGGCGTCGTGCCCGACATCGTCGTGCTGGGGAAGCCCATCGGGAACGGGCACCCGATGGGCGCCGTCATCACCACGCGGGACATCGCCGATTCGTTCGCGACGACCGGCATGGAGTTCTTCTCCACGTTCGGCGGCAATCCGGTGTCCTGCGCCGTCGGCATGGCCGTCCTCGATGTGATCCGCGACGAGGGACTCCAGCGGCACGCGCTCCAAGTCGGTGGCGCGCTGCGTGACGGCCTTCGTGCCTTGATGGATCGTCAGCCGCTGGTCGGTGACGTCCGCGGCACCGGGCTGTTCATCGGAATGGAGCTGGTCAGGGATCGAGACACGTTGGAGCCCGCCACCGAAGCGGCCGCCGCCCTGATCAACGCGCTGCGGGATCGCCACATCTTGGTTGGGACAGACGGTCCATTCGAGAACGTGGTCAAGATCAAGCCGCCCATGGTCGTGACGGAGGATGACGGGGCTATGTTCGTCCGCGTCGTCGACGAGATCCTGGGCCAGATCCCGCAAGCGAGATAGCCGCCGCGTCGCCCCTCACCAGCAGGGCCGGGCGCTAGGACACGAGCACTCCCCCTTCCCGAAGGGAGAGAGGGACGGGGGGGGGGTGAGGCCCCCCGCAACAGATCGCTAACCCCGGCAGCGAATCGGCAACGCTTCTTGGACCGGCACTCGGCATTCTCTCATGCCGATGCTTGCCAACCTCGTACGCGCCACCAGGCGCGCCGCCGATCTCGTGCCGCTCTTCGTCGAACTCGGATACACGCCCGACGACGAAGCCCGGGACGACGGCGTGCGCGCCATTGCCCGCTGGAAGACGTTTCGGGTCGTCGCGACGGACGCTGACGATCCCCGGGCGGCCGTGCGCGCCACCGCGCGCCGCCTTGGCGCGACGGCCCAGCCGGGGCTCGTCGCCGCCGTGGGAGGTGGCACGCTCGCCATCGCCACGCCACGGCTGGGCGTCGCCGCCAGCAGTCCGGTGCTCGCGCTCGAGGTTGCCTCCCCTGGCCGACTACAGCTCCAGCTGCTACGCGAGCTGGCCCCTAAGCCGGACGCGACCGCACTCGCCCACGCGCTCCGAGTCAATGAGGTGCTCGCGAGTGAGGAGGTGGGCGAGCGATTTTTCGTGGCATTCCGGCGGCTGCTCGAGCGCGTGCGGAGTGAGACGAACACGCATGGCGGCGCTGTGGACCGAACGCTGCTGGCCCTCTTTCCGCTCACGCGCGTGCTGTTCCTCTACTTCGTGCAAGCGAAGGGGTGGCTCGACGGCCGGCCCGATTACCTCCGCGCGCAGCTCGACGCCGCGCTGGCGTCGCGACGGCACTTCCACCGCACCGTCCTCACGCCGCTCTGCTTCGGGACGCTCAACCGCCCATCAGGGCGGCGCTCGACCTGGTCACGACTGGGCCGCATCCCGTACTTGAACGGCGGTCTCTTCGAGCCGCATCCCGTGGAGCGTCAATTCGGATCTGTCGTCCTGCCGAACGCCATCTGGCGTGACGCCTTCGACACGGTATTCGAGCGGTTCCGGTTCTGCACGCGAGAGGGGGAGGAAGTGGACGCGGTCGCGCCGGACATGCTCGGCCGGGTCTTCGAGCGCATCATGGAGTCGCGGGAACGGAAATCGTCGGGATCCTACTACACGCCGGAACGGCTCGTGCGGGAGGTCGTGGTCGCGACCCTCGCCACGGCGCTCACCGATGCCACCCTCGCGCACGACGACGCGGTTCGGCTACTCACCGGCCACGCGGTGACGCAACACCGCGCCGAACATGCCGCCGCGCGGTTGCGCGCCGTGCGGGTGCTGGACCCCGCCGTGGGCTCCGGCGCGTTCCTGCTCGGCACCTTGGCGGCGCTGACCGATGCCTGGAGCGTGCTCCACCCCGGGATGCGGCCGGCGGGGCGCGCACGACTCCGTCGTCGCGTGCTGCGAACCCACCTGTTCGGCGTGGACGTGAATCCGATTGCCGTGCGAGTCGCCGAGCTGCGGCTGTGGCTCGCCGTGATCGCGGACGACCCCGAGGCGGACATCCGCCGCGTCGAGCCGCTGCCCAATCTCAACGGCGTCGTTCGCCAGGGCGACGCGCTGCTCGACCCGCTCGGCGCGGCCCGCATGCTCGGTATCCGCACCGTGCCTGACGGGACGCGGCGCCGCGTAGCGGCCGCGCGGGCCGTCGTGTTCGCGGCTCGCGGGACGGAGCGAGCCACCGCCCTGTCCGACCTCCGTGCGGCCGAGTTGGCGGGGGCGCGCGAGATGGTGACGGACGCGCTCGCTCAGGTGCGCTCCCAGCTCCGCGAGCTGGCCAGCCTTGCGCGTGGCAAGGACCTGTTTGGTGCGCCGACCCGGCTCACGCCCGCCCAACGTGCCCGCCACGATGTGCTCCGCGCGGAGCTGCGCTGGCTCCGCAGAGCGCAGCGACAGCTCGCGGCGGGTGGGGTGCCGTTCTTCGCCTTCGAGGTCCACGCTCCCGAGGTGATGGCGGCCGGTGGGTTCACGGCGGTGGTGGGTAACCCGCCTTGGGTGCGCGCGGAGCGCCTGCCCGCGGCACTCCGCCAGGCGCTCGGTTTGCGATTCACGTGGTGGCGCGCCGGCCGAGGACGCGGCTTCCAGCATCAGCCGGACCTCGCGGTCGCGTTTCTCCAGCGAGCGCTGGAGCTCACCGCTCCCGGTGGCGCCATCGGCCTGCTCGTGCCGAGCAAGCTGGCATCCGCCGGCTACGCGGAGACCACGCGCGCGGCGCTCGTCCGCGAAACGGAGCTTGCCTACGTGCATCGCGTACCGGACCGCGTGGCGACGGGCTTCGGTGCCGCCGTATACCCGCTGGCGGTGGTTGCGCGCCGCGCGCGTCCCGGAGATCGGCATCAAGCGGCACTCGATTTCCGTGGCACACGCTTGGTGCCACAAGCGTCCCTGGCCGGTGGGGGCCCGTGGATGCTCGTGGGTGACCGAAGTCGTGCCGCACTCGATGCGCTCCGCGCATCCGGGACCCCGCTCGCAGTGACGGCGCCACCGATGCTCGGGGTGAAGACGGGGGCCGACGACCTTTTCGTCGGCACGATCGTCACGGATGGCCCCGAGCAGCACGTCGTGCGAATCGGCCGCCAAGATGTACCCATCGAAGCCACGCTGCTCCGGCCGGCGCTGCGCGGCCGTGACGTCACCGCCTTCAACGTCCGGCCGCGACGCGTCGTCATCTGGCCCTATGGAGCTGACGGCGACGTCTTGTCGACGTTGCCGCCGTTCGCCACCGCCTGGTTCCGCCGTCACGCCGCGCGGCTCGCGCGTCGCGCGGACGCGCGGGACGGGCCGCCGTGGACCCTGTTCCGAATTCGGGCCGCGCTTGCGCCACATCGCGTGGTGTGGCCCGACCTCGCCGCGCGACTCTCCGCCATCGCGCTCGACGCCGTCCTCCCGGACGCCGTTCCCTTGAATACGTGTTACGTCAGTACATTGCCCGACCGTGAGATGGCGCTCGCTCTCGCCGCCACCCTGAACAGCACGTGGGTCCGCGTCCTCCTTCGTACCGTTGCGGACGAGGCGCGGGGCGGATACCGGAGACACAACGCCCGCGCCATGGCCACCGTTCCCGTACCATCGCCTGGTCCCGCGCGCGCAGGCCTCGCGGCCCTGAGCGCGCGGGCTCACCTCCACCATGACATCAGCCAGAACGACCTCGATCGCGCCGTCGCGGAAGCCCTCGGCCTCTCCGAGCCGGTTCGCGCCGAATTGCGCGCCCTGGCCCGCGATCACGGCTGAGTCGCTGCGCGCGGTTCGCGAGCCCGCGGCCCTGGTGTTCGATCCCGGTCCGCGGTTGTACCTCGCCGACGTCTTGGCTGCGGTACGAAGCGCGCTGCGCGGCCCGGCGGCGAACGAAGGCGTGATCCCGCCGTACCTGCTACCACACCAGGCTGACGCCACCCAGCGCATGTGCGGAGCGCTCCGCATCTTCGGCGGCGCGTTGCTCGCCGACGCGGTCGGCTTGGGGAAGAGCTACATCGCCTGCGCCGTCGCCGGTCGCTATCAAGCCGTGACCCTCGTCGTGCCGGCGGCGCTGCGGGAACAATGGGCGCGGCTCACGGCGCAGCTCAACGTGCACATGGCGTTCGTGACTCACGAAGCGTTGAGCCGCGGCGCGCGCGTGCCGCGCGCCGACCTGATCGTGGTGGATGAGGCGCATCGCTTTCGGAATCCGGGAACGCGCCGGTACGATGCGCTCGCGCGGGGCGTTGGGGCGGCGCACGTGCTGCTCGTGACCGCGACGCCCGTCGTGAACACGCCGGCCGACCTCGTTCACCTGCTCAGGCTGTTTCTGGCCGACCATGCCTTGGCTGCCTTCGGCGTCGCGTCGCTCGAGGGACGACCGGATCTGCCGTGGCTGCTGCACGCCGTGTTGCCGCTGTCGGTGGCGCGCACCGAGCGCGCCGCCCGTCTCACGGGACAGCTGCCGGTGCCACGTGACAGCGGTGTAGAGCACGCACCCACCGTTCCTCCGGATACGCTCGACCACCTCGTGGCGGCGATCGCGCGTCTGCGATTCCCTCCGCTCGGCGCGGTGAGTCGGGCGCTCCTGCGCCGCCATCTGCTCCACCGGCTCGCGTCGTCCGTCGAAGCACTGCATTCCTCCGTGCGCCGTCACGCCGCGTACGTCCGCCGAGCCACGGACGCCGCGCACCGGGGTGAACGGCTATCCCGACCGGAAGCGCGACGCCTCCTCAGTGCAGAGCCCGAAGACCAGCTGGCGTTCGACCTCGTGGACGGCGCGGCCCGTCCGTTGACCACCGCGACCTTCGCGGCGGAGCAACGCCGGCTGGACGCGCTCACGTCGCTGCTGCGCAACCACCACTGCGATGCCAAGCGCGCCGCGCTCCGCGCGCACCTCGAGCAACGGCGTGACCGGAAGACGATCGTGTTCACGTCGGCGCGAGACACAGCGGTCGCCATTGCGCGAACGATGGGATGGCGCAGGCTCGCGGTCGTGACGGGGAGCGGGGCGCGCATCGCTTCCGGCCCACTGCCCATTGCGGAAGCCCTCGCGCGCTTCGCCCCACGGTCGCAGGCCGCCGCGCCGGCGCCGCCCGCGATGCGCCTCGACGTTCTCGTCGCGACGGATCTCGCCTCCGAAGGACTGAATCTCCAGGACGCGGATGCCATCGTGCACTACGATCTCCCGTGGAATCCGCTCCGCTTGGCGCAGCGGCTCGGGCGGATCGCCCGCCTGGGGTCGGAGCACCGCGAGGTGCGCGTCCAGTGGTTCGCGCCACCGGCACAACTGGAGCACACGCTCCGGCAGCTCGAGATCATCGAGCGGAAGGCACGCGCGCAGCTCGCCCTTCCGGTCGCGACGACCGGCACGGTCGGACGCGCACGCCTGGTGAGCGCGACCTTGGAGACCCGCGAGCTGCTCGCGATGCCCGGACCGAGTGCGCGCGGCTACACGATCGTTCCGGATTCGAGCGCCGGCTTGCTGGTCGTACGCTGGGATGCCGGCCCACTCGTGGTTCGCGAAGTGGTCTCACTGGATGGCGAGCCCCTCCCACCGCAGGACCTGGCGTCGATGCTCGCCGCGAGCGCGGAAAGCGATCGCCCGCTTGGCTCCAGCGCGCGAAGCCGAGCCGTCGGTCTTCTCCGGAACAAACTGCGGTCCGCGACCGCAGCCCCGCGGCACGACGCGGCGCGGTCGCTCGGCCGGCGAATACTCGCGCTCGCTCGGCACGCGGGTGGTCGGCGGGATGCTCGTGCACTCGACGTCCTTGACCACGCGCTCACACGCCTTCGCGAAGGCGTCGCCGTAGGGGCTGAACGGGAGTTGGCGGCCCTGCTCGTTTCTCCGGACCCGAGGGCAGTGGGCCAATGGCTGCACCGTCATCCCGCGCGACGTCCCGCGTTGGGAAGCCCATCAATCGAGACCCTCCTCGTAGGCGACGGAGGTGCTCCAGGCCTGCCCAACGCGTAGGTTGGCGAAAGGAAAAGCTTCGGTATATCTTCGGGTATGTCACCCGACCAGCCTCCCCGTTCCCCGTCGGACATCGACCGGCCATCAATCGAGCAGCAACACAGTAAGTTATTTTATGATAGTCTGTTACAGGCATCTCAATCAGTCCTCTCCTGCCCCGAGTGCCGGGGGGAGCTGATCCGGAATTCCGGCTGCCGCTACTGCCCGCACTGCGGCTGGGGAGCTTGCGGTTGACCCTCGTGAGCCCTGGCTCGCTGCGCCGAGGAACCGAGTTCCTCGAGGTGCCGGCCCGGTCGGTCTTGAATCCGCCCGAATCGACCGGCATGCCGTTCTGGTCATTGAATCCCTACGTCGGTTGCGAGCTGGGCTGCGCGTACTGCTACGCGCGATTCGCCCACGGGTACCGGATACAGCGCGGCACCGCGGCCGGAGCGCTACCCGCCAGCACGGCCTCCCGACTCTCCGCACTCGAGCGGCCGTGGCTCGCGTTCGAGAGGGCCATCCTGGTCAAGCGACGCGCCGACTTTCTCGCCGCACTCACCCGCGACCTGACCCGCGTGCACAAACGAACACCGCATGCGCCCCAGATGATCGCCATCGGGACCGCGACCGATCCGTACCAGCCCGCCGAGCGGCGCTTTGGCCTCACGCGCGCCGCGCTGGAGCTGTTCCTGGGAGAGCCCAACGCGGGCGCCGAACGGCGTCGTGGCCCGCTGCGCGTCAGCATTGTCACCAAGAGCCCGCTGGTCACCGGTGACGCGGATCTCCTGCGCGCGCTCAACGAACGTCACGCGGTGGCGGTGTTCGTCTCCCTCATCACGCTCGACGCTCGCATGATCCGGCTGGTCGAGCCGCGCACGCCCCTACCCCGGGTTCGGATCCGCACCATTCACCGTCTCGCCAGCGCGGGCGTTCCCGTGGGTGTGTTCTGCGCTCCGGTGTTGCCGGGGCTCACCGACGACCTCGCGGGCCTCCGGCGTCTGCTGCGCGCGGCCAAGTCCGCCGGCGCGACGTTCGCGGCGGGCGCCGCGCTCCGCGTTTCGCGCGGCACGTGGGCGCCGCTGGCCCATGCGCTCGCGCGCACCCGGCCACAGTTGTTGACAACCTATCGGCGACGCTACGACGCGGGCGCCGACGCTCCAACTCGCTACCGGACCGCGCTCGAGCGGCGGTTCGACAAACTCCGCGTGGAGATCGGGCTCACGCGCGACGCGTTCCCGGATGTCGAGCTACCGGGACCGGCGCAGTTGTCGTTGTGGGAGGGACCGTAGAAGGCGGACGAGGCAGTCCGGGCGGTCCAGACGGACGCGCCCGACCCGATGGATCGGAAGCCCGCTGAACGGGTCGAACCGCCTCGACCGCCCGGACTGCCTCGTCCGCCTCGTCCGCCTCGTCCGCCCAGTTCTCACCCCCCGGCTCGCACCCGCCCGATAAACCCCGCGATCGTCTCCACCACCGCGGGGACAACGAAGAGCGTGGGGTTGGTATACGAGGGCGCCTGCGCCGCAATGGATGTATCGGCCACCGCCTTCAACACGTGGTTCATGCCGGGCAGCACCACCATTTCGGCGTCGGGCCGGGCGTCCTTGAGCGCCTGCGCGTCGGTGACCCGCACCTGAATGTCCGTCTCCCCCTGGATGATCAGGGCCGGTAGCTTGACCGCGGCGAACTCGCGCGCCGGGTCGAACGCCGCCCACGTTTGCGTGAAGCGCTGATTCACCGGAGCGAGCAAGACGCGTAGCCCCGCGGGCAGCGTGTCGATCATCTCGTCGCCGCGTACGTAGCGGGCGAACGCGCTGTCGAACCGC
>CAYWNR010000025.1:0-16297 GCA_964459705.1 uncultured Gemmatimonadaceae bacterium
CGCAGATTCTCGAACACGTCTGGGATGACAACTTCGATCCAGTGGCCAACGCCGTGGACGTGCTCGTCGGCCGCGTGCGGCGCAAGATCGAAGCCGACGGCGGCTCCCGCCTCATCCACACCGTTCGGGGCATGGGCTACGTGCTCTCGGAGACGGTGCCCCCGAATGCCGATTAGCCGGCTCCGACTCCGGATGGCCGCCGGGTTTGCCGGAGCGGTCGCGATCGCGGTTCTTGCCGGTGACGTCGCGCTGGCGATCTACCTTCGGCGAGATGCGGACGCGAGGCTCACCCGCGATCTGCAGAACGCGGCGATCGATTTCCTGGAAGCGATACGGCGAGAAGCCGCAGAGCCCGCGATCACGCCCGCTCAAGCGGTCCACGATGCGGTGGAGGAATGGCCCGCGGGCCCGACGGCCCTGGCCGCCTTCACCTTCGCCGGCTCACCCCTCGGCGTCGGCGGGCCCACAGGGCTCCGTACCCGGTTACGCCTGCCGAGCAGGCCAACTGGGGGCTTGGTGCGGGACGTGCCGCTCGACGACGAGGGCAACCTGCGCATGATCCTCGCGACCGACGCCCGGGTCCCACGGCTGTGGATCGTCGCCGGCCGCTCGACGGCCGACCTCCGCGAATACGGGGAGCTCCTCACCGACTGGCTCGTGCTGAGCGTGCCCGCTATCGCCTTGTTCTCCTTGCTCGCCGGATACTGGCTCGCCGGACGTGCCCTCCGTCCGATGCGCGTGCTTGCCGACACCGTGGCGCATCTGGCCCCCGACGATCTCCGGGAGCGACTCCCGGTGCGGACTCCGCCGGACGAGATTGACCGGCTGGCGGATCGGTTCAACGGCCTCCTTGCGCGCCTCGCGGACGCCCGTGATCGCAACCGCTCGTTTCTCGCGCAGGCGGCACACCAGATCAAGACGCCGCTCACCGTGGTCCGGGGCGAGAGCGCCCTCGGCCTCGAGCGCCCGCGCGACAACGAGACGTATCGCGCGATTCTCGAGCGCGTCAGGCGGGCGGCGGATCAGATGTCCGGTCGGGTGGATGACCTGATGCTCCTGGCACATGCCGAGGCGGGAGAACGGCCACCCCTGGCGGATACGATCGAGCTGGATGGACTGGCGCTGGAGTGCGCCGACCTCATGCGCGGGCGGGCGCAGCAGGCGCGGCGCTCCCTCGAGCTGGACCGGGTGCTTCCCGGCGTCGCCCGGGGAAACGAGCCGCTACTCCGCGACGCGCTCCTCGAGTTGATCGAAAACGCGGTGAAGCACGGCGCCCCGGAGAGGCCGATTCAGGTATCGGCGTATTGCGCGGCGGGGCAAGCGCATCTCGCCGTAGCGAGCGCCGGTCCCGCACTACCCGACGCCGTGCTGCGCACGCGTCCGCGGGACGGGAGCGGGGGACTCGGGCTCTCCATTCTCGCGTGGATCGCGCAGGTGCACGGCGGCACGTTGTCGCATCGCGCCACCGACCATGGCAACACGTTCGAACTCGTCTGGCCCACCGGCGAGGCAGAGACTGTCGCCTCCTGACGCGGCTTGCACGGACCAGGCCCGCATGCCGCGAGCCTATCGTTCCGTCTCGTGTTTCACGGGACGCACAACACCGGTGAGGGCCTCGACCTCGACGTGCCAGACGCCCGGCTGGCCGGCAACCGTGAGCTCGAAGGAGTAGATCAGGGTCCCGGCCTGCTCTTCCAACTCCGCGGTGGTGATCCGCCCGTTGGGGACGGCCCCCCGAGCCAATGCCTTTGCGCTGTCCCCGGGGATCTTGGCCCGAGCGGCGAGGCCGGGATGCTCCTCGACAATCTTGACCGGTCCCGCGGCTTCAGATTCCGCCGCGCCCTCGCGTTCCACCGGAGCCACCTTGCCCGTGAGCGCGTCTACATTCACCTCGAAGATGCCGGGTTGACCGGCCACCGTGAGATCGAAGGAGTAGATCAGCGCACCATCTTCCTCCTCGAGCTCGGCCGCCGTGATCTTCCCGTTTGGTACCGCCTTCCGCGCCAGCGCCATGGCGCTGTCTCCCGAGACCTTGGCGCGGGCCATCAGCCCCGGCGTTTCCTCTTTGATCGTGACGCGGCGCTGCCGCTGCTGAGCACTCGCAGTGCTCGGCACGCTTCCAACTGTCAGGGCTAGCACGGCAACGCCAAGTGCCTTCACATTCATGAGTCCTCCGCCCGATATGAGACATGCGCTGCGGGAGGTTCGCGGAACTGATCCTTCATCATAGAAACGGTCGATGACGGACCGATGACAGCCGTTGTCACCTCTCTGTCACGCGCGTCGGGTATCCTGAGATGTCATGCAGATCTGCTACCCCGACCCAACGCCCCCCACGCCGATGGTGCCCGTCACGGCAGGGGCTCACACGACTCCACGCACAGCCGTCACTGAAGGATCACATGCAATCACTCGCCGTCATTCCAATACTATCTGTCGCCATATCGAGCGCCGGCCTCCTCAACGTAGAACCCGATTCCACCCAGCAACCGCCGACCTACGCGCAGCAGTTGGTCGACCACCTGGTGGCTGTCCATAGCGATGTCAAGGCCATCGAGTTGGCTGTGGGGTCGCTCGATGACTGCACGACCGTCGCCGCGACCGACAGGAAAGACGTGGGCGAAAAGTGCGACGACGATGAGTTGGGACCGATGCGGACCGGCGAGCCCGATGTCGAGGCGCCGACGAAGGACGATCCTGTGTACGACATTACGCAGGCGCTACACGACCACACCGGAACCTTGATCGGCGCGGTCGGGATGGACCTCGCGCCCGCACCCGGTCAGGACCATGCCGCGATGGTGGCCCGGGCACGGACGCTCCTGCGGGAGCTCGAAGCGCGGATTCCGTCCAAGGAGCGGTTGCTCCAGCCAGCGGCTCCGGCTGGGGGAAACGACTAGACCGTCGCTCGCCTTCCGCGCGACCACGCGTGTAGAATACCGTCTCGCAATGCTCAGCTTCTTTCTGATTGGTCTCGCTGTGCAGAGCCCGCGCGACTCGCTCACGCTCGAGGCGGCGCTGGCGCTGGCCCAGGCAAACCGCGGGCAGATCGCGGCGGCGGCGGCCATCTCCGCCGCGGCGCGGGCCGACTTCCGCGTGGCCGGCGCGATCCCCAACCCAACGGCCGCCTATCAGTACACGGGCGACACGCCGCGCGACCACGCCACGATCGACCAGCCACTCGACTGGCTGCTGCGCCGCTCGGGCGAGCGGGCGGCGGGCCGGGCCGGCATCATGGGCGCGCTGGCCGACTCCACGCAGCTCGGGGCACAAGTCGAGCGCGAAACGAGGAACGCGTTCTACGGGGCCGTGGGCGCGGCGCGGCGGCTGGCACTCGCCCAACAGGAAGCGGTGTTCGCGGACTCGCTCGCGGCAATCGCGGCGCGCCGACGCGCGGCCGGAGAGATCTCGGAGCTGGAAGAGGCACAGGCGCGCCTGGAGGCCGCGCGGGCTCGGCAGCTCGTGTCGACCAGCCGGGAAGACCACGCCATGGCATTGGCGGAGCTGGGTCGCGCACTCGGCCTCTTGCCCGACACGCTGCCACCGCCAGCCGGCGCGCTCGACCGGGACCTGGCATCACCGCTGCCCTCGGCCCCCCCGCTGGACGATCTCCCGTTCGTCGCCCGGGCGCGCGCCGATTCCGCCATCAGCCACGGGCTGTACCGGGCCACGCAGGCGTCACGGGTGCCGTTCCCGTCATTCCAGGCCGGCGTGGAGTGGAACGATCCCACCGTGCAGGATCAACGCGCGACCATCCTCATCGGGTTTTCCCTTCCCCTCCCGCTGTGGCAAATCGGTGGGGCCCTTGGGGCGGCGGCCCATGCCCGCGCGGATGAAGCGGCGGCACACTTGCGGGAGGTACGGGCGGCGGCCGCGAGCGCGCTGGCGCAAACCGAGACGCGCGTCCACGAGACGGCGCTCCGCGCCGTCGTGGCCCGCGATTCCATCGTCCCACTCGCCACTCGGCAGCGTGACCTGGCACTCGCGGCGTACCGCGCCGGGGAAACCGGTTTCGTAGCGGCGCTCGACGCCCTCCGGGCCGAGCGGGAGGTGGTACGCGATCTCGTGGCGGACTTGCTGGCGTATCAGGCCGCGCGCGCCGATTGGGTGGAGCTCATTGGAGGAACACGATGACGGTCGTTTGGACGCGGGAACGCCGTTTCGCGGTCGGTATCGGCGCCTTTGTCATCCTGATGGTTGCCGTGCTCGTCGCGCGGAGATTGCGCGGGACCGGTGGGGAAGAGAGTGAAATCCAGACCGACGTCGCCGTCCACGTGAGCACCATCGCGCGTGCTACGCTGCACCGCTACGTCGCGGCCTACGGCTACGTCGAGGCCCAGCCCGCCGTCGCCGGCCGCGCGCCCGCGGGGGCACGGCTCTCCCCCATCGTCGGTGGTGTGATCGCCTCCATCGAGTGTATCGAGGGCCAGCACGTCACGAAGGGAACCGTGCTGTTCCGGCTCGACAGCCGGCTGGCCGAGGTCGCCGTGCAGAAGGCGCGTCAGGAGGTCGACTTCGCCGACAAGGCGTTCAAGCGCCAGCAGGAGCTGCTCCCGTCGAACGGAACGAGCCAGCGCGCGTACCAGGAAGCACAGCAACAGCTCGATGCCGCTCGCAGCGATCTCTCGGCCGCGGAGACGCAGCTGGCCTACCTCCAGATCGCGACGCCGCTCACCGGCACGGTGGTCCGGCTTCGGGCGGAAGTGGGCCAGGCCGTGGATGCCAACACGGTGCTCGCGGAAGTCATGAACCTCGACCGCCTCGTCGTGTCCGCCCGGGTGCCGAGCCGCGACATGGAAGGACTAGGCGTCGGGCAGCGGGCCATGATTGGAACGGATAGCGCCGCGACCGGCGCGGTCACGATCGTCGGCAAGGACGTGGATCCGAGTAACGGGACCTACCTCGTGCAGACCTCCGTCCCTGCGGGCGCTCCCTTCCGACCGGGGCAATTCACGCAGGTACGTATCGTCGCCGACGAACACGCCGACGTGCTCGTCGTGCCCGAGGTGAGCCTGGTCACGCGCGCCGGGCAGGGCACGTGGATCATGGTCGTCACCGGCGACAGCGCCGTGCGGCGCATGGTGACCGCGGGCCTCCACGATCGGGGGCTGGTGGAGGTGTCCGGCGACGGCGTCGCAGAGGGCATGACCGTCGTCACCGACGACGCCTACAGCCTGCCGGAGGAAACGAAGATCCGGATCATAGGCGGCTGACGTGCTCGGACGCTTCGCCACCCGCTCCTCGCTTTCCATCGTCTTCATTTCCGCCGCGCTGTGTCTGGCCGGCGTCTACGCGGCGTTCACGCTCGCGTCTTCGGTCTTCCCACAGACCAACTTCCCCCGCGTCGTGATTCTCGTGGACAACGGGGTCATGCCGGGCGACGAGATGATGGCCACCATCACTCGGCCCATCGAAGAAGCGATGAAGGACATCCGCGGCGTGACGACCGTGAAGTCGGCCACCGGACGCGGCTCCGCCGAGATCAACGTCTTCTTCACGTGGAACGTGGACATGATCGAGTCGGAGCTTTACGTGCTGAGCCGACTCTCGCAGATCCGGAGTACCCTGCCGGCAACGGCCACCACCACGGTCTATCGGCTCACGTTCGCGGCGTTCCCGATTATCGGCGTCAGTCTCACCAGCGATACGCGCGACATCACCGAGCTGTGGGAGACGGCGCGGTACAATCTCAAGCTCCGCTTCCTTCGGATTCCCGGCGTGGCGCGCGTTGACCTCGTGGGCGGGCGCGCGCCCGAATACCACGTGGTCGTGGATCCCCTGCTCTTGAGCGCGGCGCACCTGAGCCTGGCGGACGTCACGGCGGCCCTCGATGCCAACAACCTCGTGGCGTCGGCGGGGATGCACGAAGAAAACCACACACTCTACCTGACGGTGGTGGATGGCCGAGTGCACTCGATCCCCGAGATCGAGAACTTCATCGTGGCCGCGCCCGACGGGCATCCAGTGCGCATCCGGGACTTCGCGCGGGTCGTGCGAGGGCCGGAGCCGGTGTTCAATATCGTGACCGCCGACGGCCACAACGCGGTTCTGCTCAACGTCCGGAGCCAGCCGGACGGGAGCACGCTCAAGATCGCGGACGCGCTCAAGACCCAGCTCGCCGAGCTGCGGAAAGAGCTGCCGCCGGACATGAAGCTGGCCTTCTTCTACGACCAGTCGGAGATCGTCCGCGCGTCCGTCGGGAGCGTGTGGGAAGCCATCCTCTTCGGCCTGGTGTTGTCGGTCGGGATTCTGTACTTCTTCCTCAAGCGGTGGGACACGACGCTCGTGGCGACGTTGGTCATTCCCGTGACCGTCCTGATCACGCTCGTGTCCATGAAATTCACCGGCTTGACCTTCAACTTGATGACGCTCGGCGGCATTGCCGCGGCCATCGGCCTCGTCATCGATGACGCCATCGTGGTGGTGGAAGCGGTCCATACCAAGCTCATGACGGGCATGAGCCGGTTCGACGCGATCGAGGCGGGCATCGGCGAGATCTTCCGGCCGCTCGTCGGCTCGACGCTCACGCCCGTCGTCGTGTTCATTCCGTTGGCGTTCCTCGACGGGATCACCGGCGTCTTCTTCCGCGCGCTGGCGATGACCATGGTGGTGTCCTTGCTCACGTCGCTGGCGCTCGCGGTCACGCTCACACCGTCGTTCGCGGCCTGGCTCATTCGATCGGAGGGCGACGCCGCGGGGCAGCACGTGGAGCACGGTCCGCTGTTGCAGCGCGTCATCGCGCTGTACGAGCGGTCCCTCCGGCCGGCCCTGCGCCATCCGTGGCAGATCATGGGCGTCTGCGGCGGCATCCTGATCGTGGGGGTGTTCGTGTACGGACGCCTCGACAGCGAGTTCCTCCCACCGATGGATGAAGGCGGCTTCGTCATCGACTACTTCACGCCGCCCGGGACGAGCCTCCAGGAGACGAACCGGCAGCTGCTCCAGGCGGAGGCGATCCTCCACACCGTCCCCGAGGTGGAGAGCTACTCCCGCCGCACGGGCGCGCGGCTCGCGCTGGCCATCGCGGAGCCGAACACGGGAGACTTCCTCGTCAAGCTGCGAACGAACCGCAAGCGCAGCACGGACGACGTCATCGCCGAGCTGCGGCACCGGTTCAACACCGAGCTGCCGGGACTGAACTGGGAGTTCCCGGGCATCCTCGGCGATTTGATCGGCGACTTGATGTGGGCGCCGGCACCGGTCGAGGTCAAACTCTACTCGACCGACCAGGCGTGGCTCGAGCGGAAGGCGCCAGAGGTAGCGGCCCAGCTCGAGCACATCCAGGGCGTGGTCGACGTGTTCGACGGCTTGGTGTACACCGGACCCACGATCAGTCTGCGGGCCCGGCCGGCGGACGCCCGGCGGTTCGGTCTCACGACCAACGACATCGCCACCGCCGCCAACACGGCCTTGCTGGGCCAGACGGCGTCCTCGGTTCTGGAGGGCGACCGGATCGTGGACATTCGCGTCAAGGTGGACTCGACCCGTCTCGCGAAGCTTTCGCAAATCGAGGATCTCCCCATCCGCACACCCGACGGGACGCTGGTGAAGCTCTCACAGGCCGTCGATGTCACGGAAGAACCGGGACAGCTCGAGCTGCGGCGGGAAGACTCACGGCAGGACGTTGCCGTCACCGCTCGGCTCGAGGGCCGCGACCTGGGGAGCGCGATGGCCGAGATCCGCCAGACCCTCAGCCGCGACTCGTCTATCCCCCTGGGGACCATCGAGTACGGCGGCCTCTATCAGCAACAGCGCGAGTCGTTCCGCAACCTCATGCTGGTGCTGCTGATGGGCATCACCCTGGTGTTCACCGTGCTGCTGCTGGAGTTCGGCTCGTTCTACGAGCCCATCGCCATCGTGTTCGGCGCGGTGATGGCGATGTTCGGGACGGTGCTGGCGCTGTGGCTCACGGCGACCTCGTTCAACGTGGTGTCGTTTCTGGGCGCCATCATCGGTGTCGGGATCACCGCCAAGAACGGCATCCTGATGCTGGATTTCGTCAAGCATCTCCGCGCCGAGGGACTCGATCTGGCCGAAGCGCTGGTGCGATCCGGACGGCGGCGCCTCCGCCCCGTGCTCATGACGTCGCTCGCCGCGGCGCTCGGCATGCTGCCGCTGGCCTACGGGATCGGATCGGGGGCGGACATGCTGCGGCCGCTCGCCATTGCGGTGATCGGCGCCCTGTGCATCTCCGTGCTGCTGTCGCTCGTGGCGACGCCGACGCTGTACTACCTCATGGTGCGGTCGCGGGTAGAAACATCGGCCTAGTCATCCCCCGCCGCGGTACCATGCGTAGGCGTCGTCCTCCCGCGCGCTGATCTCCGTCCCGGGCCACACGCACGGGCGCTGAACGACCGGGGTCGAAGCCGGCCGTAGGCGTGACAAAGCCGCCCTCGCCTCACGGCGAAGGCGGCTCGTCGGGTTGGTTGCTCTTTCAGGGACCGAGCAGGTCGGGCGGCGGCGGCGGCGCGCCGGTGGGATCTCCCGCACCGGTGGCACACAACCGCTGTGGGATGTTGTCCACGTGGCGGTCGTCTGCGTCGTCCAATTGCTCCAATCTGCATACGACGTCGGTGACGCGAACCTGCCATTCTCGTAAGTTCGCATAGGCTGAGGCGCCGGGTAGACTGGTCGGCGGTCCGAGCCAGTCCTGAAGCTCTTGCTTGTGCTCCTTGAACTCCTTCTGCGTTACGCAGCCCACCGTGACGAGTACCACGGACGCCAGGGCCGCGAGGAGCGAGGGTTTCAGCCGCATAGTAGACCTCCGGTGAGGGGTTTACCGATCCGACGGAACGAGTTCAGGCCGGCCGAGCGCCTCCAGGCGTTCACGGTAGTGGCGCGCCACGTCGTTTCTCCCCTGTGCCTCAGCAACCCGGAGCCGGATCACGAGACTCGCCGGGAGGAACGGCAGGTAGATGATCGGGCCCTGGTGGTCGAACACGGTCGCGGTCTGATATGCGCGATCGTAGTCCCCACGGGCCAGCAGCACTTCGGCGAGCAGCAGATGCTCGACGGGAAGGGGTGCGCCGAGCGTCCAGGACAACGTGTCGTGCACCACCGAGGGTGAGAGACGCTGGAGATCCTCCACGGCGCGCGACGTGTCGCCGTGCAAGAGCACAAGCTGCGCCTCCAGGGCACGACCGAACAATTCAGGGCTCCCGCTGGGGTCGGCGCCCGGACGGACCAGACTGTCATGGATCGCCTGAACGACCTCGACCTCGTGTCGGTACGCGTGCCAGGATCCGAACAACCAGCGGAACTCGGCGAGCCGGAGTCGTTCATAGTGTTCGCCGAGGTGTTCCCGCCAGAACTCTGCGGCCACCGTCGCCTGCGGTACCACGGCCGCTCCGGCGATGGCATCGAGCAGGTAGAGTGTCGTTGCCGTTTGCGTCCCGGCTTGTGCCGTGGAATCGATGAGGTGGGTGAGCTCGGCCGTCCTTCCGGTGGCTGCCAACAGCCCTTGGAGCCCGAGGAACGCCCCCCACTTGTACCCACGCGGTACCGGACTGGCCAGCAAGGCCCTGAATCCCGCCTCGGCGCAGGCAGGCTGGGAGCCCGCGGCGGCGAGCGATTCGGCCGCCCGGAGGGGAATCAAGGGATCGAGCAGCACGGCCGCCGCCCAGTCCGTGGATCCAGCGCCCTCCTCCACGCAGCCGAACATCAGGGCGAGCTGCTGCACGAGCGCCGTGTCAGGGTGCGCCCTGGTGAGGCGCTGGATCAGTTGCGCTCCCTTGCGCACATCGCCCTTCCGTATGGCCATCTCCGCGAGATGGAACAACGGCGGGGCGAATCCGCTGTCCACGTCCAGCACCGCGGCAAAGGTCACTTCCGCCAGCGAGTCGAGTGGCGCGCGTGAAGGCAGCAAGTGGTAGTACACCTCGCCCAGCGCCATCCGCGCTTCCGCCCAGTCGGGGTCGGCCTGCAGGGCCCGCTCCAGCCAGAATACTGCGCTATCGGCTTGCCCAACCACGTAGGCGCGAAGGCCGCGCGCGAAGTGCGCATACCGCGGTGGGAGGAGCGTGTCGCGACCGACGGTCGCAGCGATCAGGGCCGCCAAGTCGGTATCGCTGTGCTGCCAGCTCGCTGCTTGCGCACCCTTGACCGCGGCGAGGGCAAGGCCGGAATCGCGCTCGAGCGCCCGCTTGTAGAACGTGAGGGCCTCAGCCGGCTTGAGGTGGCGATACTCCCGCTCACCCTGGATCCAGAGCGCGACCGCGCTGGCATCCCGGTTCCGAAGGGGCGTGAGATCGGCGACCCGCCCCGGATCGATCAGATCGGGCAGCAGTCCCATGACCGCATCGATCCCGAGCTGGTGCACGGCGATCTCACGGTTGGCGCCTTGGGCCGAGTGGCGGCGGATCAGCGAGTCACCCGCTGCGTCCAGGAGCTGCAAGCTGACGCTGGTCGAGTCGCCGACACCCTGTACGACGCCGGCGATGTAGTACATGGCACCCCGGTCGCGCGCGATGGCCCGTTGCGTCTCCGCACCCACCAGCTCGAGATTCGCCCGCTGTCGCTCGTCAAGCCGCTCCCACCCGTCGATCCACTTGAGAGGGTAGGAGTAGTCGAGCGCCGTTTCGATCGTGACGGCCAGGCGGTAGCTCGCGCCCTGCTCCGATGCTGGCAACGCCCGTTCGACCAGTGGGAAGACCACGACCTTGTTGGGATCGAGCGGGATGGCGGCGCGCCACGGCAGCAGCCACGCGAGTAGCCCAATCACGGTCGTCGCGAGGGCGGCGAGCCCGAGCATGCGCCGGCGACGATGGCGGACCCGCCGATGGCGACGGCTGACCATCGCTCCCGTCCGGTCCGGATCGAGTGCGTCGACGAACGCGCTGACCGTGGGAAACCGGTCGGCAGGTACCTTTTCGAGCGCAGTCTCGATGGCGTCCACGACGGCCGGGGGAACGGATGGGCGTACGATCTCGAGACCGGGAATGGGTGCCTGCAGCTGTTGCGCGAGAATGGCCTGCGACGTTGCCCCGTGGTACGGAGGCTCGCCGGCAAGCATCTCATACAGCACACAGCCGAGCGCGTACAGGTCACTGCGCCCGTCGAACTGCGAGTCGCCCGCCGCCTGCTCCGGGCTCATGTACGCTGGCGTCCCCACGCTCACTCCGGTACCCGTCAGTCGCTCTTCGGGTGTTGCGTACACGGCGCGGGCGATCCCGAAGTCCGCCACGAGCGCATGGCCGGAGGAGAGCAGAATGTTCTCCGGCTTGATGTCTCGGTGGATCACGCCGTGGGAGTGCGCGTAGGACAATGCATCGCCGACTTCGCGCGCGATGCGCACCGCATCCTCGACCGGGAGCTGCCGTTCGCGCCGCAGGCGGTCGCGCAGGGACTCCCCTTCCGCGAACGGCATGACGTAGTAGAGCAGCCCGTTCCCCTCGCCCGAGTCGTGGAGCGCCAGGATATGCGGATGCTGCAAGCTCGAGGCGATCTCGATCTCGCGGAGGAACCGTTCCGACCCGATGGCCGCGGCGAGATCGTCACGCAAGACCTTGATCGCCACCTCTCGACCATGGCGGAGATCCCGCGCTCGGTACACAATCGCCATCCCACCGCGACCGAGCTCTTCCTCGACACGGTAGCGCTCTGCGAGGGCCGCCTGGAGTAGCTCGATGGGAGACGGGCCAGACACTGGTCGCGTCGTCAGGGCACCGGAGGCGACACCGTGCGCACCGGGATGAGGCTGCCGCTCGCCGGGCTCGTTCCGAGCTGACCGGACGAACCCTTGCCCCAGCAGTACAGCACGCGCTCCGTGGTGACGCCGCACGTGAAGTACGCCCCCGCGCTGAGCTGAGCGAAGGTGAGCCCTCCCGCCACCGGCACCGGGCCCGTTCGATCCACCGTCGTTCCGTCGCCTACCTGGCCGGCGCTGTTGCGGCCCCAGCAGTAGGCCGCCCCGGTCGCCGCCAGGGCGCAGGTGTGTCCGCTGTCGGCGGTGATCGCCGTGTATGTGACCGGCGGGCTGGGCGGCATCACCACGGCAACAGGGGTGAGCCGCAGTATCGTAGTACCATCACCCAGCTGTCCCGCCCCGTTCGCGCCCCAGCAGAACGCGCTGCCACCCGCGTCCAGCGCGCAGGTGTGGTCGAATCCCGCCGCCACCGCCACGAACGTGCCCGTGATGGCGGCGGGTACGAGGCGGTCTGTCGTGGTGCCATCCCCGAGTTGACCCGACGCGTTGCCGCCCCAGCAGGACATCTCGCCGCTGGCTGTCACCGCACAGGTGTGAGTCGTCCCGGTACTGAAGGTGGCAAAGAGCTTTCCGCCGAGCACCTTGGATGGGGTGTTCCGAGCCGTCGTGGATCCATCCCCGAGCTGGCCCGCCGCATTGTCGCCCCAGCAGTAGAGGGTTCCTCCCACCGAGTCGGCGCAGGTGTGCGCTCCGCCCACCGCAACGGAGAGGACGGGAAAGGCCAGCGCCACGCGCGTTGGGACCGTCTGATCGGCGGTGTCCCCGTTGCCAAGCTGCCCCAACGATCCGGTCCCCCAGCAGTACGCCGACCCGTTGACCGCGCGCCCACACGTATGATCACTACCCGCACTCACTCGAGTGAACTCGATACCGCGCGCGATTCGCGTCGGCGTCGGCCGCGGAACGATGGACCCATCACCGAGGGCACCTGCCTGGTTGTTTCCCCAGCAGTACCCATCCCCGCTCGACGATACTCCGCAGGCACGCTCGACGCCGGCGCTCACGGCGGACCATTGGGCGGTCCCGGTGGCGACGAACAGCGCCCGATCAATCACCCGCACGACGTCCTCGCGGTAGGTCGTGGGGTCGGTCGCCTGGCGTGCCAGGGCATCCCGCAGCTCCGCCGCAGCCCGTGTCCGCCAGAACCCACCCTTCGCGCCGATTCGGCCCAGCGCCACGGCCGCGCGCTTCTGATAGAGCGCGCGGTAGTTCGAGAGATAGCGCGCGACGTACGTCGCCTCGGGCTCCGCACTGCCGCTGCGCTGGTATCCGACCCGGTATTGCATTTCCACCTTCGCCACACGTTGCGGCGGGGGCCCGATCAGGGCGCCGGCCAGGCGTGGGATGGCCCGCCAGTCGATGTCGTCCACGACAACGTCTAGTTGCCCATCGCGGCACTCCTCGCAGAGGAGCCACTCGTTGATTCGATCACGCTCATGCTGGGTCAGGCAGGCGGTGGCGGAGAGGACCGCACATACGGCCGCGACGGAGAGCGCCAGCCGTCGGCCCAACCGGTCGCGGGCGCCAGCGGCCATCGTGGGGTTCCTCATTAGCACCCCACCGATTGACTGTCATTGCTCACATTCGCGATGTCGAGGGAAAGCCGCGGGCACGGCTTGTTCTCGTACGGATTGCACTGGCAGGCGAGGCCGGAGGGATCGATGATCTGCGTGAGGCCGCGCACGGCTCCGGCAACGTTGATCCACGATCGCGTGTCGACATTGATGCGGAACATCTGCCCCAACGACAGGTTCTCCCGCGGAATCCAGGATTCATCGGACAGGTAGGTCAGCATGAGGTTGTCCGATCGCAGGAATCCGCCGATGTAGCTCGTGTGGCCTTCGGACGGAAGCGGCGGGTTGCGGAGCCCGAACATGTGACCCAGCTCGTGCGCGAGTGTGAAGTCGTCCCGGTCCTGCCAGTCGATGAGAATGACCCCTCCGTCGCTATCGCTGATCGGACAGGTGTAGCCCCGATACCCAGCGTACGAGGCATCCTGGCTGACGGCGGCGGGATCGTCGGTGAGTCGCATGACGTAGAGGACATTGAGCTTGGTCGGGCCAAACGCGGAGGCCGGGATCACGGTCCCGAGGCGGGTCTTGAGGTCGCTGCAATCCCATGGGTCCATGCCCGTCGCGGCGCTCACGTACAGGGCAACCAGATCCGCCGACTCGGTCTCGGGCGACGCAGGCAGGGTGATGCCGGCCCGGTTGGTCCGAAAGACACTGGACGCGAGGTTCACCTCGTCGAGCACCTCTGCTTTCCAGTCTTCCATGCCGGGCGGGAACGGATACCACAACTTCAACTTCACCTCCAACGGGGAACCGAGGGCCTGGCCGATCCGCTTGAAGGGACTGGCGCTCCCGGCAGTGGAGGAGTAGTCCACGTCGTCCCGACCGTTCGTCCACGACAGCGCGCGGAATCCCATCTGCGCCGTGGCTGAGAACACCGCGACCTCCCCCGTCACGTCGGCGTCGTCGGAGCAATCTTCCGTGAAGTTCCCCACATCGACTTCTTGTTGGAACGCCACGGGGTCATCGTCGAAGTCGTTGACGCATGTGGTGCGCCACCCGTCCGCCAGCGCGACGACGGGGACCACGGACTTCGCAGGATCGTATTCGACGAGAATGCGATCGCCAGTTGTCTTGGCGACCACCACGGTCCCGTCACCGATCTGGCCGTTCACGGTGGCCCTGATCGGAATCGACGCGTCACCCGTGACGTTCGGGACCGTGACCGTGACGGTATGTCCGCTGCCGATCAGAGGTTGGAGGGTTGTGGTCACGACTTCCGGCGGCATGAGACCCGTCACCCAACTCCAACTCGGGACGAATCCCGCCACTTCCGGTACGATGTGGCCGTCCTGGTCCCGCAGCCGCGCGACGAGCCGTACCTTGAGCCCCGAGGCAGCGTGCACGGTGTGGGGGATCACCTCGACGCTGGCGATCTCGATCGGCTCGGGCTCGGCCGCCTCGGTATCAGGCGGACCAGGGGGACACTGGCAGGCATCACACCCACTGACGAACAGCAACGCCACCAGCGCGCCCCGGAGGCGACGCCGCAGACGGCGAACGTGGCTCCGACCGTCCGTACGGCGGGAATGGGAACCACCGAGCATGGCGGCGACCCGAGGATGATCCAGCGCGCTCGGCACGACGTGTCCCCCCCGGCTGAGGAGAGGACTAACATGTACCCCACAATCCGGGGACGCCAGGGTAAGTGTGGAAGTCGTCGATCGAGCGTCGGTGTATCCTGCTCTCGGGCGAGAGCGATCGACTCGTCACGCACCGACCGGTCCAAGCCGAAGTTCGGCTCGCGCACCATCGCGATGCGAGCCCGCTCTAGGGCTCTAGGCTCCTCGTCCGCATGGGCGATCTCGAGTAGCCCGTCCTACCCTCACTGCCCTGCCACATCCAACCGCGCAATGAGCGCCGCGACCGCCGCGTCCGTCCCTTGCGCCCCGGCGTCGCCGGCGGCATTCGTCACTGCGAACATCGCGATGTTGCGCTCGGGCGCCAGCCACACGGTCGCGTACCACATCGTGTTGCTGCCGGCGTGCTGGAGCACGCGACCGCCGGCCCAGTCGCGGGTGGCGACGCCCCAACCGAACGCGTAGGGACTACCTGGCGCCGGCGTGTCGAGGGTGGCAAAGGTCGCCGGAGTGAGAAGGCCACCGGTCTCACCGCGGGCGCCGGCCAGGTGCGCCGACATGAAACGCGCGTAGTCCGCGAGCGTGGTGTTGACGGTCCCGGCGGGGCCGAGGGCCGCGGGATTGTCCGCGAACGGCCCGGGCGGGATGGCGCGCCATCCGGTGCCGGCGCGAACGTGGCCCCACGGCTCCGTGACGCTATCGGCCACGCCCGGCGCCCCAAAGCCCGTGTGCGTCATGCCCAGCGGAGTGAACACCTCGCGCCGCATGAGGTCCTCCCACAGCTCGCCGGTGACCGCCTCGATCATCGCGCCCGCCACGATGTACCCCGCGTTCGAGTAGCGGTAGGTACCGCGTTGGGCCGTCCGGGGGAAGCGCCAACAGGTCGGCCGCGAACCGCTTGCGGAGCTGTCGCATGGGCGTCGTGTCGGAGCGGAGCGTGGGCCACGACGGCGCGCGCGTGACATCTTCCACCATGCCGGCCACGTGGCGCAGCAGCTCGTCGAGGCGCACGTCCACGTACTCGGGCCGGATCGTGCTCACCAGCTCGGGGAGCGCCTCACCCACCGTCAGATCCCACGAGAGCGTGCCCCGCTCGACCAGCACGGCGGCGAGCGTCGCGGTCATGGCCTTGGTGTCCGAGCCGATGTGCCAGTGGTCGTCCACCGTCACGGCTTCGTCATGACCGATAGCTCGCGTGCCGGTTGCCGCCATCTCGAGGATCGCGCCGTCTCGCACCAGGACCGCGGCCAGGGCCGGCAATCCGTGCTCCGCCCGGATCGTCTCCAGCACCGCCGTGAGCTTGCCGTCGCCCACCTTGCCGGGATCCGAGGAGTCCGCGCTCGTGGCACTCCCACAGCCGGTGCAGGCCGTCAGCAGCACCGCGCAGCAGATCATCGCACTCACGTGGGCACTCTCCTTTCGCCGCCACGTCGCGAGCGGGC
>CAYWNR010000026.1:0-16215 GCA_964459705.1 uncultured Gemmatimonadaceae bacterium
GGCGGGCCGAAGACGCGGCTGAATCGCCCGCCGGCCCGCCGGCCCGCCCGCCCGTCGAGTTGCTGTTCTACGTCATGCCCTACGTCGAGGGCGAGTCGCTGCGTGACCGGCTGAATCGCGAGAAACAGCTCCCCCTCGACGACGCGCTCCAGATCGCACGCGAGGTGGCCGACGCGCTGAGCTACGCGCACAGCCGTGGCGTGATCCATCGCGACATCAAGCCGGAGAACATCCTCCTGGAGAGCGGGCACGCCGTGGTGGCCGACTTCGGCATTGCCCGCGCGATCGATGCGGCGGGCGGCGGCCGGCTCACCGAAACGGGCCTGACCATCGGCACGCCGGCGTACATGAGCCCGGAACAGGCCGCCGGCGAACAGGACCTCGACGGCCGCTCCGACCTCTACGCGCTCGGCTGCGTGTTGTACGAGATGCTCGCGGGACAACCCCCGTTCACCGGGGCGACGGCGGGAAGCCTGGTGCATCAGCACCTGACGGCCGAGCCGCCGCCGATCACGCAGCTGCGGCCGGCGGTGCCGGCGGAGATCGCGGGCATCCTCCAGCGCGCGCTGGCCAAGATGCCTGCCGACCGGTTCAACCCCGTGGCGCAGTTCGGTGAGGCGTTGCGTCTGCGCGCCGCGCAAACGCCGTCGGCCACACCCGCTCCGCCAGCGCGTCCGGCAGGCCCCGCAGCTCGCGTCTTCGCCCTCGTCGCGGTGCTCGTGCTGTTGGGAGGCGCCGGCGGTTTCCTTCTGTGGCGGAGTCGCGGTCATTCCGAAGCGGCCCGAGCACCGTCGGTTGCCGTGCTCCCGTTCGTGGACCTGACGGGGGGAGCGAACGAGTACCTCGGCGACGGGATGGCCGAGACACTCATCAATGCACTCTCCAAGGTCCCAGGGCTCGAGGTTGCCGCCCGTACTTCCGCGTTCTCGTTCAAGGGAAGGAGCGAAGACGTTCGAGCGATCGGAAGGGAGTTGGGCGTGGGCGCCGTCCTCGAGGGGAGCGTCCAACGCTCCGGGGACCGTCTCCGTGTCACCGCCCAGTTGATCAATGCCGAGGACGGGTTTCATCTGTGGTCGGACAACTTCGACCGAAGCGCGGATGACATCTTCGCGGTCCAGGATGAGGTCGCTCGGGCCGTCGTGACGGCCCTCCAGGGGAGGCTCCTCGCCGACACCGGCCGCGCCTTGACCGCCCAGGGGACCACGAACGCACGAGCCTACGATGCCTACCTGTTAGGTCGCTTCTACTGGAACAAGCGAACCGCTCCCGACCTCGTACTGGCCGCGCGGTACTTCGAGCAGGCGATCGCGCTCGACTCGGGCTACGCCCGCGCCTGGTCCGGCCTGGCGGATTCCTACGTCTTGTTCATCCCGGCCGAGTACGACGTTCCCGACATCAACCCGGACTCCATTCTCGCGCTCGCCGAGTCGGCCGCGCGCCGATCGGTCGCCCTCGACACACTGCTGGGCGAAGCCTATGCCTCGTTGGGCGAGATCCTCGAATATCGGATCAAATGGGTGGAAGCGCGCCAGGCCTTCGAGCGTGCCGTCCAGCTCAGCCCCGAGTATCCGACCGGCCATCAGTGGTACTCCTACGATTTGATGGCCTGGAACCGTTGGGACGACGCGACGCGAGAAATGGAACGGGCCAAGGAGCTCGACCCCTTGTCCATGATCATCACCATCTCACTTGCGGCAAGCTACGAGGGCGCGGAGCGTTGGCAGGACGCATCGGCCATGTACGAGCAGGCTCGTGCCCTCGCGCCAGATCACCCGCTCGTTGTGGCCTTCGCATTCTGGCACGACCTCCTGCGAGGCGACGTTGAAGCGTCGGCCACCCACTATCCCTCCTTCCAGCGCACCCTGGGACCGGACACCACGGGCGCGGGCGCCATTGCGGGGCAGCTCCGCGATCCGGCGCGCCGCGAGAACGTATTGCGGCGCATCGCGCGGGACGCCGATCCAGTCACGGGCATGGTGATCAGCCGAGTCCTGGACGGGGATGAAGCGACCATCACCTACATGGCCGGCCTGTCCAAGGCACAACGCGAACGCATGAACACCGCGATCGTGGCATGTTTTCTGGGGCCTCGACTCCGCGCGAACTCCCGGATGCGCACGGTGTTGGAGGGCTTCGGGTTCCCGAAGCAACCGTAGCGCGCCTTTGACGCTCAGGCACGTTCGCCAGTCACGCGGCCAGGGCGTATCCCACCAGCACCACCAGCACCCAGAGTACCAGCACCAACCACAGCCCCTTGGCGAACATGGTCTTGAGGTTCACGCCGTAGCCCGCGGCCACCGCCGGCCCGCCGGCCGAGGACGGCAGCATCAGTCCGAAGTTCCCTGCGGCCGCCACGACGAACACGAACGGCAACGGATCGAGCCCGAGTCCCTGGAATGTGCTGATCGTGATGGGTACGGTGATGGCGATGGCGGCGGTATTGCTGGTCACCTGCGTGATGGCCATCGTGAGCAAGGCGAAGATCGCGACCGCGCCGAGCCCCCCACCCTTCGCGTACGGCGCGAGCCAGTCGGCCACGAGCCGCGCGGTGCCCGTCTTGTCCAGCACCTGGCCGAGCGCCGCGCCGCCCGCGAAGAGGTACAGCAATCCCCACATCACGTGTTTCTGCGCGAACTCCCACCGGAGAATGGGTTCACCGTCCCGTCGCACCACGAAGCAGAGCATTGCGCACGTAAGAAACGCGAACGCGGGCCGGAACCCCGGGAGAGTCGTCGCGTAGAGCGGGCGTGCAAACGCGAGTAGGACCGCCGTGACGAACAAGCCGATCCCCCACCGCTCCGCGGCGTGCGGCGCACCCAACTTGGCGAGCGCGTCCCGGAAATACCCATGGCTCGACTCCCCACCCGGTGGATCGGGCCGGAACGCGAACCGCATGAAGACGATCCCCGCCACCATGGCCGCGAGCGTGATCGGAAGCAGATGGGTGACCCACGCGATGAACGGCAGCTCCACATGGGTCACCGACCGTTGCACGAACTGCACGACGAGGAGGTTCGGCGCGCCTCCGAGCGGCGTCGCGACGCCGCCCACGCTGGTTCCCCACGCGATGGCGATGCCGAGCGCGGTGCCAAAGCGGCTCGCGCCGAGGTCCTCGACGCCGAGGTACGTGAGCATCGCCACGGCTACCGGCATCATCGCGGCGGCCACGACGGTGTTGGGGAGCACCGTCGACAGCAGCATCGCGACGGTGAACCAGACGAGGACCTGGCGGCGCGGGTTGCCCCCCAGGGCCGCGAGGGTAACGAGCGCCACGCGCTGGTCCACCCCCCAGCGGCGCCACGCCGCCGCGAGGATGCTCGCACCGAGGAGCAGAATCACCAGCTCCCCGGCGTACGCGGGCAGGAGATCGGCGACGGGCACCGGATCGAACAAGGCGGCGACCACGAGCGGGAGCAGCGCCGTCACCGCCAGGTGCACCGGCCCGGTCACCCACCACCACACCATCCAGAGCAGGAGCCCGAAGCCCGTGCGGACGGCGAAGGTCGTCCCCGGCACCGGTAGCAGCACCAGGGCGAGAAACAGCAACGGCCCGGCCATGAGATGCAGGCGCGCGCGGTCGCGAGTCGCAGCGGAATCCGGCATGAGCCCCAAGATGCCGCGCCCGTCCACCATCCGCCACGCCCATCTCTACGTCACCGCGACTCCCGTCGTTCCCATCGTTCCCGTCGTTCCCGTCGCTCCCGTCGCTTTCGCTCTTCCACCCTTCCTCCCGACGCGGTACCCTTCCCCCATGCTCGCCCTCCTCCTCGCCCTCCAGGCGCAGAACCCGCTCGCCCATACGGTCGACTCGATTCGGTCCGACCAGAACATGCTGCATTACGACTTCGCGATCTCGCTTCCCGAGTCGGGAGCGACGTTCCAAGGAGTTGCCCGTGTGCACTACCGACCGGTAGTTGCGACGGGAGCACTGGTGCTCGACCTCTCGGACGACATGCACGTCTCGCGCGTGTCTGCGGACAACCAGCCAGTGACGTTCCGGCACGCCGGAGACCGCCTCGTGATTCAGCATTGGGGCGCCGTCGGCGATTCGCTCGTCGTGGAGATCGCGTACGAAGGACGGCCATCGGACGGGTTGTTCATCCAGAACAACGTGTACCGTCACCGCACCGCCTTCGCCGACAATTGGCCCGAGCGCGCGCAGTACTGGCTCCCCGTCGAGGACCATCCGAGCGACAAGGCCAGCGTGAGCTGGACCATCGACGTACCCGGCGACTGGAAGGCGGTCGCAAACGGTCGGTTCGTGGATACGACTCGGCTCGCCACGGGTCGCCTGCGGTGGCGCTACGAGGAGCCGCACCGCATCCCGGCGTACACGTTCGTCATCGGAGCGGGAGCGATGGCGGTCAGACCGTTCGTCACGCCGGGCGGTGTGCCGCAAGCCGTCTGGACGTTCCCCGGAGACTCCGTCTTTGCCGTTCGCGAACCGTTCCACCGCGTCACCGACATCGTGGACGTCCTCACGGCGTACATCGGGCCGTTTCCCTACGCCAAACTCGCCCACGTGGAGTCGAGCACGCGGTTCGGCGGCATGGAGAACTCCGGCGCCATCTTCTATACCGAGCGGCAGTACGCCGACCGCTCCATGCGCGAGCCCGTCGTAGTGCACGAGACCGCGCACCAGTGGTTCGGCGACGCCGTCACCGAAGACGACTGGCATCACCTGTGGCTATCCGAGGGATTCGCCACGTACTTCACCGCGTTGTTCTACGAACTGATGGGCGAGGATAGCACGTTCCGCCGGCAGATGGCGGACGCGAAAGACGAATACGTGACGTCCGGAGTCGTGGACCGTCCCATTCTCGACTTCGCCGAGACGCGCTACATGCGGCTCCTCAACGCCAACAACTACCCCAAGGGCGGGTGGGTGCTGCACATGCTTCGACGCACCATCGGCGACTCGGCGTTCCAGCGAGGCATCCGCGATTACTACGCCACGTATCGCGACTCGACCGCGCTGTCCGAGGACTTCCGGGAAGTCATGGAGCGAGCGTCGGGCCAGGACCTCGGCTGGTTCTTTCAGCAATGGCTCACGCAGCCAGGCTATCCGAAGCTCCGCGTCGTGGTGCGGCGGACGGGAGCGACGGGAGCGACGGGAGAGGCCGTCGTCGAGATCGAGCAGGTGCAGCCGCAGGCGTGGGGAGTGTTTCGGATTCCCGTGCGCGTCGAGGTCGTGAACTCCCGGACGGGAGCGCGGACCGGCGTGACGGTGGAGATGACGTCACGCACGGCCCGGGCGACCCTCACCCTGCCAGACGGCGCCAACCGCATCGAGGTAGATCCGCACCAGGACGTGCTGCTGACGGCGGAAGCGACGTTCACGGACCGCCCCTCACCCTGACCCTCTCCCCCTGATGCGGGAGAGGGTCGGGGTGAGGGCTTCTCTTGACTTCCGACAGAAGTCCCCTAGCTTGTGTCGGAACTCGACAGGGAACCAGCGCCTGTGCAACTGCCATCGTCCGACGTGCTCCGCGGCACGCTCGATCTCCTCGTGCTCAAGACGCTCACGCTCGAGCCGATGCACGGTTGGGGCATCAGCCAGCGTATTCAACAGTTCTCGCGGGGCGTCCTGGACGTGAACCAGGGCTCGCTCTACCCCGCCCTGCAACGCCTGGAACTCAGGGGGTGGATCGACAGCGAGTGGCGCACGACGGAGAACAACCGCCGAGCCAAGTACTACCACCTCACCGCGGCGGGGCGCCGCGCCGTAGGGGCCGAGACGGAGAGTTGGCGTCGCTACGTCACCGCCGTCGAGTGGATTCTCGGCACATCCTGAAGTCACGCCACCGCGGAGCCCAAGCATGAGCGTCAGGAAACGCATCGCGACCTGGCTGCGCGCCCTCTTCGGCAAGACCGCCGTCGAGCGCGAGCTCGACGAGGAAATCCGCCTGCACCTGGACCTGGAAACGGAGCAGCACATCCGGGCCGGCGTGCCTCCGTCCGAGGCGCGGCGCCGGGCCTTGATCGCCTTCGGCGGCGTGGAGGCAACCAAGGAAGCCCACCGCGACGCGCGCGGCGTCAGCTGGCTGGAGGATGGCGCCGCCGACGTGCGCCATGCCCTGCGGGCGTTCCGACGCAGCCCCACCCTGGCCGCCGCAGCCATCATCACGCTCGCGGTCGGCATCGGCGCCAACACCGCCATCTTCTCGGCGGTGAACGCCGTGATCCTCAGACCGCTGCCCTTCCCGGACGCGGGCCGGCTTGTGTCGCTCGGGGAAGACAACTCGGAGTTCGGCTGGCGACACTCGCAAGTTGCACCGGCGAACATGCTCGATTGGCAAGAGCAGGTGGCTGCGTTCGCGGATGTCGCCGGCTACGTGGATTACGGCACGACCGCGACGCTCACGAGTGAAGGAGAACCCAAGCTCCTCGTCTCCTCGGAAGTGAACGGCAACCTCTTCGCGGTCCTCGGGGTCCGCGCGCAGCTGGGCCAGACACTCACACCGGCCGAGACGTGGGATACGGGCTCCCGCACCGCGGTCATCAGCGACCGTTTGTGGCGCCGGCAGTTCGGCGCGGATCCGGGTGTGATCGGCCGAACCGTCGAGCTTGACGACCATCCTGTTGAGATCGTGGGCGTCATGCCTCCCGAGTTCGGATTCCCCAGTGAACAGGTGGACGTCTGGCTGCCGACGGCGTGGGACCCGGCTTTTCGCGCGCAGACGTTCTTCCGGCGTGCGCATTGGATGAGGGCCGTCGCTCGGCTGAAGCCGGGAATCACGCCGGCCGACGCCAACACCCAGCTACAGACGGTCGTCCGCCGACTGCAGCAACAGTATCCCGCCACGAACCGCGTCATGGGTGCGGACATGATGCCGCTCCACGACGCCATCGTCGGCGACACGCGCCAACCGCTGCTCGTGCTGCTTGGCGCAGTCGGGCTGCTGCTCGTGATCGCCTGCGCGAATGTCGGGAATCTGCTCCTGGTTCATGCCGGCGGCCGGGAGCGGGAAACGGCCCTGCGGCTCGCGCTCGGCGCCGGACGGGGTCGCCTCGTGCGCCAGGCCTTCACCGAGAGCCTCGTGCTTTCCGTGCTGGGCGGTGCGGCGGGGCTCGCTTTGGGGCTCTGGGGCACGCGCGCCCTCATGTCGCTGCAGCCGCCGGACATGCTCCCTGTCCACGACCTCGGGGTGGATTGGGCCGTGCTCGGTTACGTTTCCCTGCTTGCGGTCGGCACCGGCCTGCTCTTCGGTATCGCGCCGGCCGTCCGGAGTGGCCGGCGCCTCCCGGCCGAGGCATTGGGAGAAGGGGGACGGGGAGGTGGCATCGGGTCGCGCATGCGCCGCTGGGGCGATTCGCTGGTCATCGCCGAGGTGGCGTTGGCCCTCGTCTTGACGGTGGCCGCCGGCCTCCTCGTGCGCAGCTTCCGCCAGCTCCAACACGTGGCGCCCGGCTTCGATGGAACCGGAGTCCTCACCGCCACCTTGGCGCTCCCGGCAGCCCGGTACGACTCGAGAGAGGAAGTCGTCAACTTCTGGGATGACCTGGTGCGCCGCGCCGCCGCGCTGCCCGGTGTGAACGCCGCCGCGGCCACATCGAATACTCCCCTTTCGCCAGCGCATTGGTCGAGCCAGTTCAGCGTCGCGGGACGGGCCCCGGACGACCACGGCTCGGACGCGGTCCATCGCGAGGTGGCTGTCGGCTACTTCCCGCTGATGCGCGTGCCGCTGCTCCGCGGTCGCCTGTTCACCGACCGGGACCGGGCCGGCGCGCCCCTGGTCGTGCTGATCAATAACGCGTTCGCCCGCACATACTTCCCGAACGAGGATCCGATCGGCCAGCGACTCGCTTTCGATCGAGTGCCGGACTCGACCTCCATCTGGCACACCATCGTCGGCATCGTGGGGGACGAGCATCAGACGACGTTGACCCGGGAACCCAGGGTCGAGATCATCGCCCCAGCAGCGCAGGACGTGCGCCGTGGTATGACCCTGCTGGTCCGTACCAGTGGTGACCCGCTCCGACTGGCGCCGTCCGTACGACGGCTCGTGGCCGAGCTGGACCCGAAGCTCGCCCTCGAGTCCATAGCGACCATGGACGCCGTCCAGGCGGAGTCCCTGGCCACCCAGCGGTTCGTCATGACCCTGCTCCTGGTCTTCGCCGGTGTGGGCCTGTTGCTCGCGGTCGTGGGCGTCTACGGCGTCATGGCCCAGGTGGCGAAAGGCCGAACCCGCGAGATCGGCATTCGCATGGCGCTCGGCGCGCGGGCTTCCGAGGTGCGTTGGATCGTGCTGCGGCACGGCCTCCGGCTCGCCGGCATCGGACTCGTCCTCGGCGTCGCGGGAGGACTGGCCGGGACGCGCGCGATGCGGGCCTTGCTCTACGCCGTGAGCCCGGCCGATCCCGCGACGTTCTTCGCGGTCCCGGTCCTGCTCTTCATCACAGCGGCGGCTGCCTCCTGGCTGCCCGCCCTCCGGGCCAGCCGCGCGGATCCGGCGACGGTGTTGCGGGTCGAGTGACGAGTCACGGACCAGCGGGTTCACGTGGGGTTCCCGCGTCCGCCGCGGGCAAAGCCGTAGGTCGAAGGGAGTACCAGCAATCGAGCACGGGATAGGCACAGCACTGATCATCGCTTGACGCTTGCTTGACGCGCCGGAACCACGTTGCTGGCGGAGGTTCCCATGCGCGCTTCCGTCCCGACGCTCCTCGGCACCACGATTGTCCTCGCCTGTTCCCAGGCCACGTACGCGCCCCGCCTGCGCCCCGCCACCGACGTACCGGTGGCGAGCGAGATCCACGGCCCGCTCAAGGCTCACCTGCAGGCGGGCGACGTTGCGGTCTTCTCTTCATGGCAAAACACCGATACCGCACTCGTGGGCTACGGCATCCGGTACGACGTGCTGCGGCGGCCGGTCTGGCAGGGCCCCCTCGTCCTCCCGTTCGATTCCATCGCCCTCCTCGAAACCGAGGTCCGGTCTGGATCCAGGCCCTCGGGAAAAGCCGGGATGATCGTCTGGTCGGTGATGTGGGGCGTCACCACCGGCCTTTGTTTGGCGGATCCCAAGTCCTGCTTCGGCTCGTGCCCGACGTTCTACGTGTCCGGTGACTCCGGCGAGACGCTTGCCGCCGAGGGGTTCTCCGGCAGCATCGCCCGCGCGCTCGAGGCGAAGGACATCGACCAACTCTTCGCGGTGCGCGCACCATCCGGCGGTCCCTTCACCGTGCGGATGCGGGACGAGGCGCTCGAGACCCACGCGGTCCGGAGTCTCCGGGTGCTCGCCGTCCCCCGCCCGGACGGCGGCCGCGTTTTCACCGCGCGCGACGGTCTGCTGTATCCCGCGACCGCCATCCGGGCGCTCACGTCGTGCCGCGCGGCGGAGGGCGACTGTACCGCCGCGCTCTCAGTGCCGGACGGAATCGAGCGCACCTCACTCGCCGATTCGGCCGACTTGGCAACGCGGGAGTCCATCGAGCTGGTCTTCCCGCCCGCCACCGGCCGCCTGGGTCTGGTGCTCGCGACCCGTCAATCGCTCCTGTCGACCTACCTCTTCTATCAGACGATGGGGTTTCTCGGTACGCGCGCCGGCGAGGCGCTGGCCGACCTCGAGCGGGGCGGCCCCGCCGTGGCCGCGCGGGCGATGGGGATGGCGCGGCTGATCGCCCCGGTGGACGTGGCCGTGTGGGACGGAGACCGCTGGGTAGCGGCCGGCATCCACGATGAAGCCGGCCCCCTCGCCACCCAGTTCGAGGTCGTGCCGTTCACCCGTCAGGCCGCGGGTCCGGTGCGCGTGCGACTTACCGCCGCGAAGGGCGCGTGGCGACTCGATTGGGCGGCCCTCGCCGACCTCGGTGACCCGGTGACACCGGCAGTGCTCGAACCCGAGACGGTGCTTCGGGACGGCGCGCCCGACGGCCCCGCCCTGGGCCTGCTCCTCGATCCAACGGCGCACCTCGTCACGTTCCCTGGCGATACGTACGACGTCGTGTTCCACCTCCCGGACCGCCATGGTGCTTGGGAGTTGTTTCTAGAGAGTGAGGGCTACTACTACGAGTGGATGCGCGGCGAGTGGCAGGTTGACGAAGACCCTCGCCTTGCCGCGATGGCCCTGACAGACCCGGCCCAGGCTCTGCGCGCGCTCGCACCATCCTTCAAGCGGGCCGAGCCGCTCATGGAGGAGCGGTTCTGGTCGAGCAGGTTCGGGAGATAACCATGCGCACCGTGCTGATGCTCACGTTGGGGATCGCGATCCTCACGCACTCGGCGGCGGGCCAAGAACGCCCACGAATCTTCGGACGTACGCTCGACTTCCGGTTGGTCGATTCCACCGCTCTGCGTGGAGAGCTGCTCGCCGCGGGGCGCGACAGTATCTGGGTTCTCCCGTTGGAGGGGAGCGCCCACGTCATTCCGCTGCGCTGGATCGCGGGCGCCCGGGTGTCCCAATCCGGGATCACCGCCAAGACGATGCTCATTTGGGCGGTGGTGGGTGGTCTGATCTCCGGCGGGGCCCTCACCGGCGCTTGCAGCACGGTTGAGGACGCCTCCTGCGGCGCCGTGCTCCCAGTGACGCTGGGCGCCTGGCTGCTCGTCGGCGGGCTCGCGGCCGCCGTCACGGGCTCGGGAACGCGCTCCCTGCCACCTGATGCCGCGGCCCTGAGTCCGTACGCGCGCTTCCCACAGGGGCTGCCGCCCAGCTATCCGCTCGCGGACAGCCGACCACCTCCCCATAACCGGTAACGGTCCGGGAGCAGCCGCAGCCCCGAAGGCACCGTCGCGTTCCTTCGTGCTTCTCCTCCGAAGGTCGCACGGGAGGCGCCGGGGGCAGATTTGCGGTGCCCGCCAACCGACTGCATCTTCGGGCATGCAGAGGCATCACCACCGGAGTCGATGAATGACGTCACCGCAGCTCGATCCCACCACCAGCACCGGGGCCCGGAAGCCCGGTGACGCGGACATCGACGTCTTCGGAATCACGCACGTCGGCAAAGTCCGCAAGGAAAACCAGGACCATTTCCTGGTCGCGGCGCTGCACAAGCAGATGGTGGTGCAACACACGAGCCTCCCCGCCAGCGTCCATCTTCCCGTCGAGCCAGAGCGCCTGGCCTCGTTGGCCATGGTGGCCGACGGCGTTGGGAGCGGCGCCGGCGAGGAAGCCAGCCGCTTCGCCCTCAAGGCCATCGCGGAATACGTGGCCAAGAGCACGCGCGCCTTCTACACGTCCGACGCCACCGAGCCGGAGACGTTCACGCAGTTGCTGTCCGACGCGGCCCTCCAGTGCCACGCCGATCTGCTGGAGCGCGCGACCGCGGAAGAAAAGCCCGGCCACTACGCCACCACGCTCACCCTGTGGCTGGGCCTGTGGCCGCAGGCGTATCTCCTCCAGTTGGGGGACAGCCGGTGCTACTTGTACACGCAGGACCGGCTCAGCCAGATCACGCGCGACCAGACGATGGCCCAGGACCTGGTGGACCAGGGAGTGCTCTCACGCGCCACCGCGGTCAACACGCGCTGGGCGCACGTGTTGTCCAGCGCCATCGGCGGGCAGCAGGCGGCCCCGGTGGTCACTCGCGTCACCCGCGAGTGGGGGACGATCGTGATGCTGTGCAGCGACGGCCTCACCAAGCACGTCTCCGACGACCAGATCGCCAAGCGACTCGGCGCCCTCCAGAGCGCACGACAGACATGCGAGGAATTGGTTCAGGATGCACTCGACGGCGGCGGCAGCGACAATATCACGATCGTGATCGGACGAACGGTTCGACCGCCCGACGCGTGAGCGCGAACCCAACCGCGCCGATCCCTGAGCGCAGGCCCACCCAGGAAGCAATCATGGGTGGGGGGTTCCGATCGGCCCTCCGGCGGCCAGATTAGGGAACCCTTGGAGGTGCCCATGTCCTCGCCCAGCAGTCTGCCCGTCCAGCCCACCACTGCCCTGAAGCCGCGCGATACCGAGATCGACGCCTTCGGCCTGACGCATATGGGCAACGTGCGAAAGACCAACCAGGACCACTTCCTCCTGTGCTCCCTGCACCGCCAGGTCGTGCTCCACGGCACGAGCTTACCGGATCTGGCCGAAATTCCCTTGCGCGGCGAGCGCTTGGCGACGGTGGCCATGGTCGCCGACGGGGTTGGGGGTGGGGCGAAGGGTGAAGAGGCGAGCCGCCTCGCCATCCGGCAGGTGACGCAATACGTCACCGACACGATGAAATGCTACTACACGTCCGATTCTTCCGAAGACAGCTTCATCGCCTCGCTCCAGGAGGCGGCGCTCGAGTCCCACATGGCGTTGCTCCGCCATGCTGAGGAAGATCCGGACAGTCGTGGGATGGCCACGACGTTGACCCTGTTCCTGGGCGTGTGGCCTTGGATCTACATCCTCCAGGTTGGTGACTCCCGGTACTACATCTTCCGCGATGGCGAGCTCCGCCAGATCACGCGTGATCAGACGATGGCGCAAGACCTCGTGGAACAGGGAGTGCTGACGCGCACTGCCGCATTCAGTACCCGTTGGGCGAACGTGCTCTCCAGCGCCATCGGCGGTTCGCAAGCCGCGCCGGTGGTCATCCGTGTTCCGTCCGATGACGTCAACGTCCATCTGATGTGCAGCGACGGGCTCACGAAGCACGTGTCCGACGATCAGATCCGCGAACGTTTGTCGACCATGACGTCGGCCAAACAGGCGTGTGAGGCCCTGCTGCAGGACGCGCTCGACGGGGGCGGGACCGACAACATCACGGTCGTCGTGGGTCGAGTGGTGCGACAAAAACTAGACGCCTAGACGCCTAGACGCACAGACGCCTAGACGCCCAGACGGTCAGGCGGTGGTAGGTTCTAGGCGTTCAGGAGTCCAAGCGTCTGTGCGCCTGTGCGCCTATGCGTCTGTGCGCCTGTGCGCCTGTGCGCCTGTGCGCCTATGCGTCTGTGCGTCTGTGCGTCTGCGCGTCTGTGCGCCTATGCGTCTATGCGTCTGTGCGTCTGCGCGTCTGCGCGTCTGCGCGTTTGTGCGTCTAGGCGTCTAGCTATTTCTCCCGCCCGATTCGCCGCAACCCGGCTTGGGCTTCCTTCACCATCGGCCGCAGTTCCGGGTCGGCGTTGCGCCACACGTCCGCGACGAAGCGATAGGCGTCGGCCGCGGTCGCTCGGTCGCCCAAGCGTTCACTCACCCGGCCGCGCTCGAGCGCCCACAGGACGTTCGTGACCTCGAAGGGCGCGAACAGCTCACGCTTGAGCAGCGCGTGCGCCTCGCGCTCCTTTCCCGCAGTGGCCACCAGTTGCGCCCGCGTCAGCGGGACCACGGTACACCAGGGACAGAGGCTGTCAGGCACCGCCTCGAACCGGGCGAGGGCCCGAACCGTATCTCCCCGCGCCAGCGACAGATAGCCGCGGGCGGCGTCGGCGCCATAGCGATAGATCGGTCGCAGGTACGCGGTCGGGGAATTCGCTGCGAGCGAATCGATCCCGCGAAGTTGATAGCGCAATTCCGTGGTATCCCGCCGCGCAGCCCACCATGCAGCCGCGTATTGCTCCGCGGCGTTGTGCTCGCGCCGATACTGGCGGAAGATCGTGTCCACGGTGTCTGCGGGTAGGACACCCAGCAGCCCGCCCCAGAGCACCACCACCGGTGCCTCCGCGCCGTACCGTGTGAAGGCCTCGCGCAGATGGCCACGGTAGGCCAAGAGATGCGCCGGCAGAATGTCGGGGAGGCCAAGGCTATCGCCGAAGCGCTCGTCCGCCGCGAAGTAGAGACGCACTGCCCGTTCGCCGGCATCCGGCCAGCGTTCCAGGCCGCCCAAGATCAGGTGGCGGATCACCTCGGGCGGCAGCGTATCGACCATCATTCGCATCCGGCTCTCGTCCCCTGACGTGCTGTCCAGCAGTGCCTCCAGAGCCTGAATCCCGCCGGCGTTCACATCCGTGGGGTCGAGCGCCAGATAGGGAGTGATGTAGCGCGTGGCGGCGGCGGGCCCGTCGAGGGTCAAGGCGATGTCGATGGGGTGGACATACGCCGGAACGTAGGCCGAGTCGAGCGCGATCGCCCGGTCGAACGCTTCCAGCGCGGAGCGCAATCCCGTGCCAAAGCTCGGAGCGTAGCCGAAGTGAAAGCGCGCCTCGCCCAGGGCGTACCACGCGTCCGGATCGTCGGGATAACGCCGTGTCGCGGCCTCCACGGTCGCGAAGAGCCGACGCGCGTGCTGATACCACAGCGTGTCTTCCGCCTCGGCGAGCAGGGCCGCGGAGAGGGAATCCGCCACAATGAGCAGGCTGTCGCGGGGTCCGAGACCCCGATTGAGCGCCGCGGCTCGGAGGTGCTTCGCCTGTGCCAGCTCGTCGGTACCAGAGCGTTGCCATCCGAGGGCCACGCCCATCCGCCGCCAGGCGAGCGCGAACGACGAATCTTCCGCCACCGCCTCGCCATAGTAGGCCAGCGCGGAATCCCAGTTCGTCCGGCGGAACATCTGCTCGCCGTGCAGGAACGCGCGGATGGCGGGGGCCGATGTGGAGCCAAGCGAGGTGAACCGGGCGGGTCCGAGCAGCCGCGTCCGACCGAGTTCTCCCAGCAGCGCGACCGCGAGCGAGTCGGTGAGCCGATCCATCCGATCACGCGCGTCCTGGATTTCGAACTCCGCCAGCACGCGGCGGTGCGCCACATCGAGCAACGTCGCGCCGAGACGGACCGAATCGGTGCCGGCCCCGAGGAGCTCCCCGAACACGGCGAGGCCGGCCCCGGTCTCGCGCCCGAGCCGAGCCGCAGCCACGCTATCCGCCTGGCCCTCCCAATCCCGCACCACCGTAGTCGGCGGCACCGTGCGCAGCGGGCCCACGCCATCGAGGTCACGGGAGACCACGTCCACCAACCCTTCGCGCCACACGTCGAGGTCTCCCTCCAGCACGTCAAACGGGGCGATAGCGACGAGGTTGGAGTCCAGCGCACGCGTCTCCGCGGGCCGCAATGCCACCGTCGCCGCCGCCGCCACGATCAGCATGGCCGCGACCGCCGCCCCGATGAGCCATCGCCGACGCCGGCGCCATCGCGCCCCGCCCGTCGCGCTGGGCGACGTCAGCATGCCCCCAAAGGCCGCCGCCGTTTGCACGCGCGCCGCGGGATCCTTGGCCATGGCGTGCGCAATCGCAGCACTCACATGCGCGGGGACGTCCGGTCGCACGTCGGACAGCGGACGAGGCGTCCGCACCACGTGCGCGGCAACCAGGGCTTGCGCGGTCGCGCCGTCGAACGGTGGCGCGCCGGCGAGCATCTCGTACCCCACGACGGCCAGTCCGTAGATATCCGCACGGCCGTCCACCGTTCCCGAGCCGACCGCCTGCTCCGGCGCCATGTAGCCAGGCGTCCCAACGGCGAGTCCGGTGTACGTCAGTCGTGCATCGGTCGCGTGCGACTGCGTCAGGGCCTGGGCGACCCCGAAGTCCGTGAGCACGGCATGACCGTGGTACAGCAGGATGTTGTCGGGCTTGATGTCCCGGTGCACGATGCCCTGCGCGTGCGCGTACGCCAGCGCGTCCGCGATTTCGGTGAGGATCTGCACCGCCTCGGCCACCGGCAGGCGCCCGTCGTGCTCCAGGCGGTCGCGCAGCGACTCGCCCGCGACGTACGGCATGACGTAGTAGAGGAGGGCCCCACCCTCCGCCGCCCGCTCCACACTGTGGAGCGGGACCTCACCCCCTGGCCCCCTCTCCACGTTGTGGAGAGGAGGAGCGGGGGTGAGGCCACCCCCGCTGGTGAGAACCGGCAAGATGTGAGGATGCTGGAGCCGGGCGGCGAGCTGGATTTCCCGCTGGAACCGCGCCGCGCTCACTTCGTTCGCAAATTCGGGCGGGAGCACCTTGATGACGACTTGCCGCTCGAGCGAGCGCTCCTCGGCGAGGAACAACCGGCTCATGCCGCCGTGGAGTTCACGCTCAATGCGGTATCTATCGCCGACAGCCGCCTGAAGGCGGACGAGAAGATCGCTCATTCCACTGTCACCATGCGGGTTCCGCTCCCGCTACCAGCCTCACCGGAGGGGCGCGACCGAGCGAACCGAACACGCTTCAAATACCCCTTGCGCGGCACGGTGGTCCACGTCCCCCCCCTTTACTGAGCGGCGTGCTTCTGCGACCTTCAAAGAGGTCGATTCCACAACCAAAGGACCTTTCTGGATGCAGAGCACGGAACAGCCTCCCCAGTCGGCTGACGGCGCGGCGGGTGAGACGGATTGGAATGCCCTCCTCGCGCCCTACCGCAAGCCGGTCGCGTGGCGCGC
>CAYWNR010000027.1:0-16031 GCA_964459705.1 uncultured Gemmatimonadaceae bacterium
GGCCCGACGATAGCCACGACTTCCCCTCGGGCCACCCGGAGGTTCACGCCCCGCAAGACCCACGCATCGGGCTCGTACGCCACCCACACGTCGCGAAACTCGATCGTGGCGAAGTCGCGGGGGAAGGCCGCGCTCCCCCGCGGATCATCATCCTCCGGCTGGCGGTCGACGATCGCGAACACGCGGTCGGCGGCGGCAGACGCCTCGGCGATCAACGGCGGGAACAGCGCCACCGCTTTCATGGGCGAGAGCATGCGGAGCGCGACGGCGACGAACGCCACGAAGACCTCGGGCCTGAGGCCGGCATCGTGCCCCGCTCCGGCCAGCATCAGCACGCCGAGGATGGCCGCGGCGCCGATCGTTTCCGTGAGCGGGCTCGGCACGAGCGCCACCCGCTCCGCGGCCACGACGCCGTCGCGCAGCCGGTCGGCGGCGTCTTCGAAGCGCGACAGTTCTTGCCGCTCGGCGGCGGCCGCCTTGACCGCGCGGGCCGCGGTGGCCGTTTCGACCGTGATCGCCGCCAACCGCCCCCGCCGCGCGACCACGCCGGCCCAGCGCCCGCGCACCGTGGCGAGCAGCGGTCGCATCCCGAGGGTGAGCAGCACCACCACGGCAGCCGCCGCGAACGCGATCCGCCACGCCAGCGCGATCAACACGGCAAGGTAGACGAGCACCAGCACGGCGCTGCGGAGCGCCTGGGCCAACCCGCTCACGATCACCCGCACCTGCTCGGTATCGCTCACCACCCGCGCGGCCAGGTCGCCGCTGTGGGACTGGTGAAAGAACGGCAGGGGAAGGCGTTGCGCGTGCGCGTACAGCCACACCCGGAGATCTCGGACCACCCCCTGTTCCACGTGAATGGCCAGGTAGCTCCCCGCATAGAGGCACGCGTTCTTGACCATGATCGCGACCGCGATTGCCCCGAACACGACGGCAAGGCCCGCCGAGCCCCGCGTCGCCGAAAGGGCCGGCCCGAGGACGAACGCCAAGACGCGCTCGACCGCGGTCGGGGCGTCCGGAAACGGCGTCCCGGCTCCAAAGAGCATGCGAAGGAACGGGATGAGCAACGAGAAGGTGAACCCGTCCGCCAGCGACCCGGCGACGCCGAGTCCGAAGGCCGCGACCAGCACCCACCCGTGCGGCCGCAACAACCGCAAGAGCCGCCGCGTGCCTCGCATTCAGGAGGTGGCGCGGGGCGTCAGCAGCGCGACCGGCACGATCATCTCCTCCGGGCTCACCCCGCCGTGGAGGAACGCGCCCCGATAACGTGCCTGATACTCTCTCAACTTGGTGGGATAGACGAAGAACCGGTCGCCGGTCGCGAGCAGGAGCCGCGTCGCGAGCCGACCCTTGGGCAAGCCCCACGCCGGCAGATCCTGCACGGTCACCGCCGCTTCCGCCTCCTCGGCGCGGAGATCGTCGCCGAACTTGTACCGGAGGTTCTGGGTCGCGTCGCGGCGGGCGAAGACCGTCGCGGGCGTGTGGCAGTGGATGGAGCCGTGATCGGTGGTCAGCAGGACCGGGACGCCGCGTCGCGCCGCCTCCCGCAGCGCCCGCATCAGGGCGGCATCGGCAAACCAGGTGCGGCTGAGACTGCGGAGCGCCGCCGCATCCCGAGCCACCTCGTAGAGGATGGTGTTCTCCGAGCGGCCGTGAGTCAACAGATCGATGAAGTTGAAGACCAATGCCGTCACACCCGGCTGCGCCAACCACCCCGGGAGCTGGCGGAGCATCTCCTCGCTGTCCGCAGCCGTGGTGAGCTTGGCGTACCGCACCGGCGTGGTCTCGCCGTGCAGCTCCCGCAACTGCTCGGTGAGCAGCTCGGCCTCGTGGGCGTTGAGACTCTCGTCGTCCTTTTCACCCCACCACTCGGGGTGGCGACGCGCGATCTCCGCCGGGAACATGCCGGCGAAAATGGCGTTCCGGGCGTACGGCGTCGCGGTCGGGAGAATGCTGTAGTAATAGGAGACTTCGACGTCGAACGCGTCGGCCACCATGCTCTTGAGCACCTCCCACTGATCGAGCCGGAGGCAATCGACGAGAACGAAGAGCACGGGGCCGCGGCGCCGGATGAGCGGCGAGAGGAACTCGCTCACGACATCGACCGAGAGCGGCGGCCGATCATCATCGGGCTTCTTCAGCCAGCGGGGGTATGTCTCCTGGATGAAGCGGGCGAAGGGTAGGCGCAGACCAACCTGCAGGGCCTGTAGCGCTTCCCGCAGCCCCGAACCCTGCCCGGTGGACAGTCGCACCTCCCACTGGGCCAGCTCCGCGACGAGATCCACCCATTCGCGCCAGCCCATGTCGCGGGTACGGCGCTCTTCCAATTCGCGGAACCGCGTCACGAAATCGCGTGCGAGGCGCTGTTCGCGAATCCGGTCGCCCTCGATCAGGCGGGTCACAACGGTCAGGACCTGTCGCGGATTCACCGGTTTCACGAGGTAGTCATCCAGCTCGATGCCGATGGCCTCGTGCATCGTGTCGGATTCTTCGCTCTTTGTGACCATCACGATCGGCACGGCCGCGTCGACGGCGCGGACCTCCGGCACGAGCTCGATCCCGCGACGCCCGGGCATCTGCTCATCGAGCAGCACGACCCCATACCCGTGCCGCCGGAGCAGCGACAGCGCGTCATCTCCATTGCTGGCGAGCTCGACCTCGAAGCCGTGCTCTCGGAGGAACAGTGCGTGCGCCTCGAGGGATTCGACTTCGTCGTCGACCCAGAGGATCGTGTGTGGTCGGGGCATGGGTGTAAGGTACTGGCGGCCCCCGGGGGATGGCAGGCTCGCTCCAACCACCGGACCCGTCTACATTCGCACCCCATGTCCGGTTCAATGACGGTGTTGGTGGTGCGCTTCGGCGCCCTGGGCGACGTGGTGCTCACGACGCCGCTCCTCAGGGCCATCCGCCGCGCCCACCCAACGGCCGCCATCACCGTCGTGACGAAGGCCCAGTGGGCTCCCGTGCTCGCGCACAACCCCGCCATTGCGCGGGTGGAGTCGCTGGCGGAAGGTGAGCCCCTCACCGCGCTGGCGGCGCGCCTGCGAGCCACCACATGGAACCACCGGCTCGACTTGCACGGCTCTCTCCGCTCGCGGGCGCTCCGCGTGCTCGTGGGGGGGCGGTGGCGCGGGTGGCAGCGCCCGCGGAGCCGCCGCGCATTGCTCGTGTGGACGGGCGTCGATCGCTTGCGTCCTCCCACGCCGGTGGCTGAACGCTACTTCGCGGCGGCACGCGACCTCGCCGTCGCGCCCGACGGGCGGCCGGCCGAGGTCTTCTGGTCCGAGGCCGACGACGATCGCCGGCACGTGCTCGCGCCACGGGCGCCCTACGCGGCGATCGTGCCCGGCGCGGCACACGCGACGAAACGGTGGTCCGCGGGCCATTGGATGGTTCTCGCCCACCGACTGCGGGCACAGGGGCTCGCCGTCGTGGCCCTCGGCGCCGAGCACGAGCGTGGTCTGGTGGCGTCTCCGGACGTGACCGACCTGTGTGGGGTCGGGCTCGGGGTGACGGCCGCGCTCCTCAACGGGGCGGTCGTGGCGGTGGCGGGAGATACGGCGCTGCTGCACGTCGCGACGGCGGTCGGGACTCCCGTCGTCGTGCTCTTTGGCCCCACCAGTCCGGCGTTCGGCTACGCGCCGTACCGCGCGCGGAGCCGGATCCTCGAACGGCCGCTCCCCTGTCGGCCCTGCAGCGTCTACGGCGGCCCCCACTGCCCGATGCGCCATCACCGGTGCATGATTGACCTAGCCCCAGACGAGGTCGCACGCGCAGTCGAGAGCCTTGCATCATGACGGAAACGGAACGACATCTGGTGACCGCGCTTGCCGACGAAGCGCGCGGGCCGAAGCGGAACGGTCTCTTCGCCCTGTGGCTCCTGTCGCGGGCGGCCGAGGGGGTGCTGCCCCCCGATCCGCTGACCCTCCGTGCCCACCGTCGCCGCGTGGAACGGTTGCAGCGGCGTTTGACCAGCGTCTCGGTCCCGGCGCCGTTGCGGCGCGCGCTTCCGGCCGCGTTCCGTCAGCTGGCCGACGGCACGCCGCGCGCGGTCGCCTTCGCGCTGCACCAGCTGGTGGCCCCGACGCGGGAGAGCATCGGGGCGGGAGCCGCGGACATCGTGGCCGCCGCGGCAAACCGGGCGCGCGGCCACGCAACGGAGGTCGAGCAGTCATGAGCGAACCGCGCCGGATCGAGCGGCAATCCCTCCAGAACCTCATTCAACAGGTGGACCGGCAACCACCGGGCGAACGGTCACCCGATACGGTGCCGACCGGATTCGCGTCGCTCGATCGGCTGTTGGGCGGCGGTGTCCGCCGCCGCGATCTCATCGTGCTGGGCGGCGACGTGGGCGCGGGAAAGTCGGCGTTGGCGCTCGCCATCGCGATCCGGGCGGCCGGAGCCGGGTTCCCCGTCGTCGTGCTCTCCGGCGAGATGGACGAAGACCGGCTCCTCGAGCGGGCCCTCGCGCTCGAAGGCAAGGTGCAGATCGACGAGTTGCGCTCGGCGACGCTGAGCGAGGAGCGCCGCGCGGCCGTCGGGGCGGCGGCGCTCCGTATCCGGGATCTGCCGCTCACCCTCCTGCCGCTCACCGAGCGCCAATTCGACGAGGCGCTCGAGCCCGCGTGGTCACGGCATCCCGCGCTCGTGGTGGTCGACTACCTGCAGCTCCTGCCGCCGCCGGCGGCGCGATTGACGCGCGACGAGGACGCCTCGGAAGCTCTGCGGTCGCTCAAAGCCGTGGCCCTCGCCCGGCAGACCGCGTGCCTCGTGGTCGCGCAGCTCCCCGGTTTCCGCGCCGACCGCGAAGATCCCCGACCGACGCTCGATGACTTCGGCGCGCTCGGCAGCGTCAAGCAGCACGCCGACGTCATCCTGAGCCTCTATCGCGAGGAGATGTACAACCCCGGCGGCGGCGTGGAAGGTGCCACCGAGCTGTTGGTGGCAAAGAACCGCAACGGGCCGACCGGATTCGTGGACCTCTATTTCTACGCCCACTGGCTGCGGTTCGAGGATATGCTGGATCCGGGGTGACCCGGCGGTCCCGGCGGTCCCGTGACGCTTCCTCGTCTGCCCCACTGCCCCGCTGCCTCTTGTTCTCCGTTCTTCTCCAGCGCTACGCCCGTGCCCGCCCCGCGCGCCTCACCCACGCCACCGACGCCAGCACGATAGCCATGGCCGCGATCGTGCGGCCATCGATCAGCTCATCCAGGACCAACCAGCCGAGCAGGACGGCGACGACGGTGTTGACGTAGGAAACGGTCCCCACGATCGTCGGCGGCAGGTGGCGCAGGATGTACACGTAGCTGCTGTAGCCTACGAGCGAGCCGAAGACCACGAGGTAGGCGAGCGCTCCGACGCCACGCGCGGAGATCGCCAGGCCGTGCCATTGGCCGGAGATGGTCCCGACCAAGAGGAGCGCCGCACCGCCGGCCAGCATCTGGAAGGCGGCGTTCACTTCCGGGCCGGCCTGAGACGGACGGCGCGTGGACAGCACGGAACCCAGTCCCCAGGCGGCAGACGCCACCATCAGCGCCACGGGCCCGCGCCAATCGGTGTGCGCGAGCGAGTGGATATCGACATCGACCAACAACAGCGTGCCCGCGAATCCCGCGACGACGCCGAGCACCTGCTTCCACGTGGCCCGCGCCGGGCTGCCGGGGATGATCGCGTCGAACAGCGTGAGCCACAACGACACGGTCACCACGAAGATGGCGGTGACACCGGACGGCGTGAATTGCTCGGCCCACACGACGAGTCCGTTCCCGCAGAACAGCAACAGGAGCCCGACCAGGACGTTGGTCGCCAGGTCCCGCGGCCGCATGGCCAGCGGTCGGCCCAGCGCGGTCGCGACGCCGAGCAACACCGTGCCCGCGATCAGGAAGCGGACCCCGGCGAACAGCGCCGGCGGGAGGTCCGCGACGCCGATGCGAATGGCGAGGTACGTCGAGCCCCACACGATGCAGAGCACGACGTAGGCGATCGCGACGCGCCGCGTGTCGACGGGCGATGCCGTTCCGGAGCTCATGCGGCGGACCGACGGACCGGCGGACCGGCGGACGGGATCACCGCGGAACCACCGGACCGCTTTGGGGAGTCAAGCATCGCGGCGAGCCTGCGAATCTGAGCATGGGCGGAAGGGTAGTCCGGGCGGCGGTCGGCGGGAAGCGGCAACTCGCTGCGGTGTCTGAGCGGGCCTATATTTGCTTCAAGCGTCTCAACCCATCCTCTGGCTGGACACGGATTTAAGGGTATGGCAGGTCACAGCAAGTGGAAGCAGATCAAGCACAAGAAGGCGGCCGCGGATTCCAAGCGCGGCGCGGCCTTCGCGAAGCTCATCAAGGAGATCACCATCGCCGCCCGCCAGGGCGGGGGCGATCCCGCCGCCAACGCGCGCCTGCGCACGGCCATCGACGCGGCGAAGGCCGGCAACATGCCGGCCGACAACATCGACCGGGCCATCAAGAAAGGCAGCGGCGACCTCGATGGCGTGAACTACGAAGAAGCCACGTACGAGGGATACGGCCCCGGTGGCGCGGCGATTCTGCTCCAGGTGACCACCGACAACCTCAATCGTACCGTCGCCGAGATCCGGCATCTGTTCGATCGCCACAATGCGAAGCTGGCAAACCAGGGCGCGGTGGCCTGGATGTTCGACAAGAAGGGCCAGATGACGCTCGACGCCCAGCGCATCGACGAGGACGCGGCGCTCGAGGCGGCGCTCGAGGCGGGCGCGGAAGATCTCGCGCTCGACGGCGACCAGTACGTCATCACGACGGACGTGTCGGCCCTGCACCAGGTGGCGGACGCCCTGCGCGCGCAGGGCCTCGAGCCGCAGAACCCCGAGCTGGTGATGCTGCCGACGACCACGGTCAAGGTCGAGGGCAACGACGCCGAGCGCTTGTTGCGGTTGATGGAAGCGGTCGAAGAGCACGACGACGTCTCGAAGGTCTTCAGCAATTTCGACATCGACGCGGACACGCTCGCGGCGGTCAGCGAGTGATCCTGCGCGCGCTGGGGATCGATCCCGGCACGGCAGTCACCGGCTATGGCATCGTGGAAGGCCGCCGCGGAACCCCCGGGCGGCTGATCGAATGCGGCGTGGTCCGTCCGAAGCGGGGCGCCGCAATGCCGGCGCGACTCGAGACGCTGTACGATGGCGTGCGGGACGTGCTCGCCAACCATCGGCCGGACGTGGTGGCGGTCGAGAGCATCTTCTACTCCAAGAACGTGCGCACGAGCCTCATCATGAGTCACGCGCGCGGGGTGATTCTGCTCGCGGCCGCCCAGGCGGGCCTGCCGGTAGCAGAGTTCGCGCCGGCGGCGGTCAAGAAAGCGGTGGTCGGTCGCGGCCGGGCGACGAAGACGCAGGTGGCGTTGATGGTGCAGCAACTGCTGCGGCTCAAGCGCCCGCCGCAGCCCGCCGACGCCGCCGACGGCGTGGCGATCGCGTTGGCCTACCTCCTACTCCGTCCCGCATGATCGCGGGCGTGCGCGGGACCCTGCGGAGCCGCACCGGCGACCGCGTGGTCGTGGCCACGGCGTCCGGCGTGAGCTACGAGCTGGCCGTTCCGCTCGGCGTGCTCGAGCGGCTGCCGCGGGATGGCGCCGAGGTCGATCTACAAACGGTGCTCGTGGTACGCGAAGACGGTTGGGCGCTCTACGGCTTCGACCGCGACTTCGAACGGACCGTGTTTCAGCGCTTGCTCGGCGCGACTGGCGTGGGCCCCCGCCTCGCGCTCGCCGTCCTCTCCTCCCTTGGGGGTGCGCGCGTGGTGGCGGCGGTCCGTGGCGCCGACCTGGCGGCGCTCTGCACGGTGCCGGGCATCGGCAAGAAGACGGCCGAACGTTTGGTGCTGGAGCTGAAGGACCGGCTGAGCGATCTCACCGCGCCAGGGGAGGCGCCGGTCCGGTCACCGGCCGCCGATCAGGCGGTCCAGGCGCTCGTCAATCTCGGTTACGGGGCCGCGGACGCGGACCGAGCGGTCCGCTCGGCACTCGCGGACCACGGCACCGCCGCACCCGCGGAGTTGATCCGCGTGGCTCTCCAACTGCTCGCGAGGCGCGCATGACAGCGGAGTGGAAGTGCTCGAAGTGCGGCGCAACGAACCGGAAGCTCGTCCCCGAGGGGAAGACGGAGATTCAGGATCGCTGCGTCACGTGCGGTACGCGGTATACGGTGCGGGAGGAGGAGCGACCCGTGTTCTGGCAGGCCACGGCAAAGTCGTGACGGCGCGCGAAATCACCACGCCCGACATCCTCCCGGAGGAGACCGCGGCCGAGACGTCGCTCAGGCCGTCGCGGTTGGACGAGTTCGTGGGGCAGGCGCAGGTGAAGGAGAGCCTCCAGATCGCCATCGACGCCGCCAAGGGGCGGGGCGAGCCGCTCGATCACATCCTGTTCTTCGGTCCTCCCGGACTCGGCAAGACCACGCTGGCCCTGCTCATCGCACGGGAGATGGGGGTCAACGTCCGCACCACCAGCGGGCCGGTGCTCGAGCGCTCGGGTGACCTGCTCGGCATGCTCACCACGTTGCAGCGTGGCGACATCCTCTTCGTGGATGAAATCCACCGGCTGCGCCCGCAACTGGAGGAGTTCCTCTATCCCGCCATGGAGGACTTCCGCGTGGACGTCCGCGTGGCCGAGGGACCGCACGCGCAGACCATCCCGATGGGGCTGGAGCCGTTCACGCTGATCGGCGCCTCGACGCGCTACGGCATGCTCACCCCGCCCATGCGGGCGCGCTTTGGCGTGGTCGAACGCCTGGGCTTCTACCCGGCCGAGGACCTCGCGCGCATCCTCACGCGGTCGGCGGGCATACTTGCCGTGGGCCTCGAGCCGGAGGGGGCGACCGAAATCGCGCGCCGGAGCCGCGGCACGCCGCGCGTCGCCAACCGGCTGCTGCGCCGGGTGCGTGACTACGCGCAAGTCAAAGCCGACGGCGTCGTCACCCAGCAGGTGGCCGAAGCCGCGCTGGCGCGCCTCAACGTGGATCAGTACGGCCTGGACGACATGGATGCCCGCATTCTCACGCTCATCATCGAGAAGTTCGATGGCGGGCCGGTGGGGCTGAACACGATCGCGGTGGCCGTGGGTGAGGACCCCGGCACTATCGAGGACGTGTACGAGCCGTTTTTGATTCAGCAGGGGTTCCTGCATCGGACGCCGCGGGGCCGGCAGGCGACGCCGACGGCGTATCGCCACTTCGGGTTCAGTCCGCCGGCCGATGGGCAAGCTGGGTTGTTCGGCTAGCGAGCCAAAGGCACACGCCTGGAGAACGGTCGAATGCCGCTCGGAATCTCGGCAAGATATCGGTAAGTCGTTGACGGCTCGCGTGATCTGCCGGGGTGGCACGTCGCGCATGTCGCCTTCCGCCGGGATCAGTCGACACACCAATCGACACACCCCTTCCCTTGGACGATGGCGGGGGCACGTTGTTTACGCTGCATAGCCCTTGTAACGGGCTTGCCGTGCGGCGCATCTTGTCCAAGAGCGTCGCCCTGCGGCGCAAGACACGCGGGGCGGGCCCTAGACGGTACTACGTCATGCGCTGGTAGCGAGTTGGCGAGCGGCATCTCGGCCGGCGGGAGTTGTGAGATGCTGCAACGGGAGCACTGCATAGGTGGATAGGCAGGTCAGTCCAACAATGAGTGAGGCTGCACTTCACCTCGGATGTGGATCATGCCCGATACGAGCCCCACCTTCCTCCGTGTTCTCCTCGGCATCGCGGTCGCCTGGAGCGTCCCTACAGCCGCTTTTGCCCAAGGAGACTCGTTACGAACCCTGCCGGCAGGCGCCGCTGCCATCGCGAGCTTTCCGAAGAAGGGGCACGTGCTGCCGCCGTTTGACTACGGCACCCTTAGCGGTCGCCGCGTGACGAATGACACGCTGGCGGGCAGATCCACGGTCCTGGTGCTGTGGTCACCGGATTGCCACGGCGCCCAGCAAGTCGTCGGCGACCTATTGGAACTCAAGCGTCAGCTCGAAACGAGGAACGCGCGGCTGTGGCTGGTCAGCGTGGACACTTCGACCATGGCCGTGCGTTCGGCACTCGCGAATGTCACTGACAGCCTCGACGTTCTTGTGGCGTACCCTGCAGGGCCGGTCTTCACCGATCCCGATGTGCGGGCCCCGTACAAGCCCGATATCCCCGTGGCGGTGATCGTACCTAGCGTGGTGGTGCTCGACACCAGCGGAGTCGTACAGTACGCCGCCCCGTGGCCGCCCGCGGCATCGGCCACTGAGCTCATGCGGATCCTTAACGAGTGGCTGCCGCGCGACGGTGATGGCTCCGTGCAGCCTGACACCATGAAGAAGTTCCCTGTCAAGGAGCCGCAGTAACCCCGGCGGCGAGCGCCGCTCGCCGCACGTGAGGGCACCTTCCAGCTCGGCGGCGATGGCCTGGCGTATCGACTGACCGTCACGCTCGGTGGCGGCCAAACTGGAGCTACCCCCGTTCCGTGGATGGGTGAGGCTTGGGCCCCTCACGCTGCGGTATAGCGCCGTTCGGGGGTGAGCGGGGAGACCCAGCCGAGGGCGGAGTGCCGCCGGGGCGTCCCGACGCAATTGAACCTGTACGCGGAAGGGGGCCACGCATTCGGGCTACGACGAACGACGTTGCCGACTACCGCGTGGCCGCCGTTGGTGGAAACATGGCTGCAGACGGTCGGCATGATCTCGCTGTAGCTGCCCGGGAGTCGCATGCGACAACCGACCGAGCCGCCGCATGCGCTCTGGCGTGAGGCCACACACGTGAAAAACACCCGTCCTCATGCTTGGCTTCGGGCGGTCGTCCTCCTGGCGGTGTTCTACGCCGTCGTGGGCATCGCTTTCGCCCTCCCAGCCAGTCACGTGCGCGTATGGCGGCTGGCGGCCTGGGTGGTCAGCGGGGTGGCATTTGCGTCCCACGTGGGGTACGAGCGCTTTCGGTTGCACAGCGTGGCCCTCTCCGCGGCGCTGCACGTTGCATTCGCGGCTGCGCTCGGTGCGCTGGGGCTGGCGATTGGGGCCCTCATCCATTCCCTGTCCGCGGGCTCGCCCAGCGAACACCACCGGCTCCTGCTCGTTGCCCTCGTCGCCTGGCCGGTCATTACCGGTGTACCGGCGTTCCTCGTCGGGTTTGGAGCCAGCGGACTGCTTGCGCGGTTGACGCGGAGCGCTCACGGCGAGTAGCGCGAATGTGCCTGACCGAACCCGGAACGGGCGCGGGCGGGCGCTCGATCGGCCGGGTGCCCGCGCCATGGCTGGTGGCGTCGCGATCGAGGAGGACGAACCGTGTTTGTGGGGCTTGGAATCTCCGTCTCTCTCGGCGTTCCCCACCTTTCAGGCTGCCGAGACGATCATCAGAGCAGGTCGGAGCCGAGGGATCGCACAAAGCCGCCGGTTAGCGTTCCGGGACAGGTGGCCGAGCGGCTGAAGGCACACGCCTGGAGAACGGTCGAATGCCGCTCGGAATCTCGGCAAGAGATCGGCAAATCGTCGACAGGTCGCGCGATCTGCCGGCCTGGCAAATCGCGTACGTCGCGTTCCGCAGGGTTCAATCGACACACTAAGTGACATACCCGCGAATCGTGGAGCCCTTGCTATCGCACGGCACAGCATCGCGTGCGTTGGGCCGGTTTCGCGTTGCAGCCCTGCCGGGGCGGCGACGACGCGCGCCGCATGATGGCCGTTGCGCAGCCTAGCGTTAAACAGATCATCTGACGCGGTTTCCGACGGCCCCCTTGGCAGTGGTCGCAGGGGCCATTGCGGCGCACCGTAAGCGGTTACACTCTGATCTCGTGTCAGGTAGTCGCCGGTGTTATGCCGACGGCGAAGCCAGGAGAACGCGTTATGCTGTTCAGCATACTATGAGTCAGCCAGCCGCACCACAGATCTCCATGCCCGTATCGGATCTCCCTGACTTACCCCACTCCCAGCCCAGCCCACGTGCGGTGCGGGTTGCGGTGCCGCTGGAGTTGGCATCGCCGGAAGCGGTTGCCGTCGAGTTGCTCTGGGCTGAGCCACTGCCTCGCGGACGGTACGCGATTCGCAGTATCCCCTTCCGGGTGGACGGCATCCATCTCAACGACGTGGTTCACGTTACCGGTGGCAAAGCCGGCTCCCCGCGCGCCGATGAGTGCCCCGTTGTAACACAGGTGATGAAGCGGTCAGGCCACTCCACTTTCCACCTGTCGCTACACGTCGCGTCCGGCTCCGCCCCGTTTGCTCGACTATGGACCCGGTTGAGTCAGCTCGGTTGCACGTTCGAGAAGCGGAGTGGCCAGGCCATTGCTGTCGACGTGCCACCAACGGCCCGGATGCACCTCGTGGACGAGGTGCTCGAGGCCGGTGACATCGAAGGTGTATGGACGCTCGAGGAGTCAATCGACGAACATCCTATCGCCTCCTAGCTGGCAAGCGGCTGTCTAACGAAGGATTGCTGCAGTCGGGCGCGACCCTGGCGTTGCTCTCACTCGCATGGCAGGTTCCTTGGTAAAGTCGTTGACACACGTTGCAGCAGGCGAAGAGGTCGCCCGCTGCAGAATCCTGAACCGTTAGGCATCAGCGCCTCCGCCTTGCGCGCATCCCGGTCGTTTCCGAGATTAGTTCCTATGGCTGTTCCCTTCGATATTGACCATCTGACTCCCCAAGAGCGCATCGAACTTGCCGAGCGCCTGTGGGACAGTCTCGCGGAAGCAGACATTCACCTGACTCCCGCCCAGGCTGGCGAGTTGGAGCGCCGTCGCGCGCGGCTGGCCCGTGAAGGACCGCAGGGGCGCCCGTGGCGCGACATCGTGGACGGTTCTGACACGCGCGGCGGATGACGCCGCGCGTATTACTTGAGCCCGAAGCGGAGGCGGAGTACCTCGACGCGGTGGGTTGGTATGCCACGCGCAGCACCCAGGTAGCAGACGCCTTCCGCACCTCCGTCCGCGTCGTCCTCGAGGCCGTGGAGAGCAGCCCCGCTCGCTTCCCGATCGCGTTGGCGGACATTCGTAAGGCTCGCGTCCCGCATTTCCCATATGTCGTGTACTTCGTACCGCTGCCTGAGGTCACGAGCGTCATTGCCATCATCCATGGGCGACGCGATCCGCGGCGGTGGCAGGAGCGGCGCTGATGCCAACAAGCGCTTGCTGCTGGCGGGCGCGCGCTAGCAGGCCGCTCACTGCAGAACCGCAAACACGTCAGCGATATACAAGGCAGCCGGAGGAACAATGACGAAACTCATCCCAGCAACCCTCGCACTCGTCGTGGGGGTTGGTCCGGCTCGCAGTGCCAGCCACGTCCAAGCATCATCGAACCAACCGGTGATTGCCGTTGGTGCGCGTGCTCGGATGCAAGCACGGCAACTCGGTCCCGGCTGGCACACAGGCCACATCGATTCCTTCATGGTCCCGGGCCCGGTCGCTGGCAGTGTGTCATGCCTGGGATTCGTGCCCGACCCCCCACGCTCTGTGTCGCGGCTGTTGATCACCGCGTCCGATACGCTTCAAATCTGGGTACCGCGAGGAGCGGACTCCCTTTCGACGCAGGGGTCATGGGTCGGGATTCCGCGGGAGGATCGACTCAAGGCCAGCTGTCAACTCGGCTAGCGACGTCGCCCACCCGTCTGACTAACGCGCGCTGTCGTTGTCGACACCCCGGCACCATCGAGGACGTGTACGAGCCGTTCCTGATTCAGCAGGGGTTCCTGCACCGGACGCCGCGCGGCGGCAGGCGACGCCGACGGCCTACCGCCACTTCGTGTTCACGCCTCCGGTGGCGGGACAGGGCGGGTTGTTCGAGTAACCGGGCCACTCCTTCCTTCACCTGTCTCTCGGCGGAATCGTCCTCCGCAAGGGACGGAACCTGCTGGGGGCCGTCTCCACTCGAAGCAAGTCAAGCACTTGCTTGACAACACGTTGGGCGATGCCAGCTTCCTGGCACGCCACGTGCTCATCAACGGTGTCTTGGGAGGAATCGTCCCAGCGGCCTGACGAAAAGGGGGAGCCGACCTGATCTTCGATCAGACGCGGTGAGCCATGTTCGCGCTGCTCCTGGCCCTCCAAGTCCCTGCCGCCCCGGCCCCAGCCTGCGAGGCTACCTGGCCACGCCTTACCCTGACGTGGGACACCACGAGCAGCCACGATTCGACCGCCGCTCGGCTGCGCGCAGCCGCGCACGCCGCGCCCAAGGACGGCGAGGCGTGGCTGGCCTACGGCCTGTTCTTGACACTCACCAACAGCGAGAACCTCAGCGACTGGCACGGCCGGCTGGAAGCGCAGAAGGCGCTCGATCAGGCGCTCCGACTCCTGCCGGGCGATCCGCGGCCGCTCGCCGCCTTCGCCGTCCTCAGGCGCAAGCAGGGAGCGCGCATCGACGCGCGGCGCATCGCCGCGCGTGCGGTCGGCATGGTGGCGCGCGGGGACAGGGCGCTCGACGCCTGCTTCGAGGCCGAGCTGTACTACCAGATGGCCATGATCTACCGCACCTGGTGGGACGACTGGGACGGCATGACCTACATGACCGGCGCGGTCACCTCCTTCCTGCCCTGCATCACCAAGCAGGCGCGGAGCCCGGAGACCAGCGAGGCCATGGCGTGCCCGGAGAACTACTACGACGCCCTGAAGCGCCGGGCCGATCTGACGAGCATGCGGTTCGAGGATCGCGACGCCGTGATCGAAAACCTCGAGGCCGCGGTGGCCGCCAATCCGCGGCACCGGGACGCGCAGCACGCGCTGCTGCTCGCCCTCTTCGACCTGGGGGACTGGGAGCGGTTCAGCCGCGTGTTGCGCGCGGCGCTCGCGGTCGATTCCCTCGATCCCTGGCTCCCACTGTGGGGTGGGACCGCGGCGTACACCCGGCACGACATCGCGCGCAGCGAGCGCTTCGTGCGGGACGGCTTGCGACTCCTGCCCCCGGCGGAGCGGGCGGCGCTGCTCTCGCCGGCGCGCATCATCCCGCCGAGCATGGACGAGACTTGGGACGCGCGCGACGACTCCATCTATTGGCGGGCCGCCGATCCGCTGTTCCTGACCGACGTCAACGAGCGGCTGCTGGCGCACGTCGCCCGCGTCACGTACGCCGCGGCGAAGTACAACGCGCCGCAGATCGGGATGAGCGGCGCGGACGGGGACGCCGGGTACATGTTCGTCCGCTACGGGCGTCCGTGGCGCCGCTGGATGATCATGACCGTGAACGACATCGGCATGCCCGTGCGCCAGCTGATCTGGGCCATGGACTCCACCGATGGTCCGGTGCACCTCGAGCGTCCCATCACCATGCAGCGCTGGCGCTTCCCCGAAGGGGAAGACGCCATGATGTACGCCTACGCCGAACAGGTGCCGGAGCGCTGGAACCCCCGTGAGGTGTTCGACACGCTCGACTTCCTCCCGGCCGAGATCGCGCGGTTCGAGGACGCGGGGAACCCGGTGCTGGACGTGTACGCCCTGTGGCGCAATCCGTCCACCGACCTCGTTCCAGACACGGTGCGGATCGGGTTCTTCGTCAACGATGCCCAAATGCACCCACTCGTCGATCGTCGCCAGCTCGTCACGCGGCCGGGCGCGCGCATTCGTCTCCAGCTCCGAGCGCCGCTGCGTCCGACCTCTTACTGGTACCGCGTAGAGACCCTGACAAGCCCCATGCACGCGGCGGGGCGCGTGCGCGGGTCCGTCCGGATCAACGCCCCGGTTGTCGACTCTCTCCGCACCAGCGATCTCTTGCTGGGCCGCTCGCTTGGGGAAGCGCCGATCGCCATCCCACATCGGGACAGCCTGCACATCGATCCGCTCTACAACCTGCAGATGACACCGGGCGACTCGCTCGTCGTGTACTGGGAGACGTACGGGCTCACGCCCGACTCGACCGGCATCGTGCACTATCACGTAGCGGCCGAGGCGCGCGGCCCCGACCGGACCGCGCTGGCCGAGGTGATCGCGCGCCTCGGCGCGGCGATGGGCGTGACGCAACGGAGCGGCGTCACTGTCGAGTGGGACGTGGATGCGGTGGCCGCGGACGGGGTGCGGCGCGACGTGCTGGTGGTGGATCCCGCTGGGTGGAAGCCGGGC
>CAYWNR010000028.1:0-15860 GCA_964459705.1 uncultured Gemmatimonadaceae bacterium
TCAGCTCGTACACCATGGGTGGGCTCATTCACGTGCTCCTGATCATCGCGATCGTGGTCGTGCTGATTCGCGTCATTCAAGGTCGCAAAGTGCTGTAGCACACGTTCGGTAAGCGGCCTTCACGAGCAACGACGTGCCCACGCGTCCATGGGACCACGCGGGCTTCTGGCCTTCACGACACATCGGAGTCATCATGCGTAGCACCACGTTCCTGATCACCATCGCCGGCGTCGCCCTGACGGCGGCGTGCCACCGTGCCCCCCCAGCCGACATGCCGGCTCCCCAGCCGACCGCCGCCGAGATCGCCCTGCAGCGCTACGTGCAGGATTCGCTCGCGGCCGTGCAACGCGCCAGCGCCGACTCGGTCGCGCGGGCCCGGCAGGTTGCGCTCGCCACCCAGGCCCGAGCCGACTCGATCGAGCGCGTCCGGCTGGCAGCCGCCACCGCGACGCGCGCCGCCGCCGATTCGGCGGCCAAGAAGGACGCGCAGCTCCGCGAGGAGCTGGGCGTGATGGTCCACTTTGACGTCGCCCGGGCGCTGCTCCACCCGGACGATCGCGCCACCCTCGATCGCAAGGTGGCGATTCTCGAGGCCAACCCCACCGTCCGCGTGCAAATCACCGGTGCCTGTGATGCCCGCGGGTCGGAGCAGTACAACCAGGCGCTGGGGCAGCGCCGGGCCAGCGCGGTGAAACGCTACCTGGTCGGACACGGAATTGACGCCGCCCGCCTGGACGAGCTGTCGTCCGGGGAGCAGTCCCCAATCGACGCGGGCAGCGGCGAGGCCGCGTGGGCGCAGAATCGGCGTGCGGAGTTCGTGGTCGCGAGCGCTGCCGCGCGGCCGGCGATGGCTCGGCCCGCCATGGCGCAGGCGACGCAGCCAGCCGTCGCGCCGGTCGTGGCTCGGCCAGCCAGGGCACAGGCGACGCAGCCAGCCGTCGCGCCAGTCGTGGCTCGGCCAGCCACGGCGCAGCCGAAGCAGCCTCGACCAGCGATGGCGCAGGCGACGAAGCCGCCCGTCATGCCGCATGAGAAGGCAGGCAGGGAGCAGTGCGCGATGTGCCACAGTGGGGCCATGGAAGGCATCAAGGCAATGCCGGCCAACCACAAGGGCCGTGGGAACGAGGTGTGCACGCTCTGCCATGCCAAGGATTCGCCGGTGCAAACCGCGGCGGGACCGACACCAGCCATCTCACACGAGGTCGCGGGTCGTGAGCAGTGCCTGATGTGCCATGGCGGTGCCATGGAGGGCGTCAAGGCGGTGCCCGCGAACCACAAGGGCATCGATGCCAAGAACTGCACGCTCTGCCACACGGTGGCCAAAAAGTAGGCTGACGCAGGCGTGAGGATCGGCGGGGGCGAGGCCCATGGGGGTTGCCTCGTTCTCGCCGGCCGCGGGAAGGGATGGGTCATGAGTTTCTTCAGACGCCTGATCGACTTCTTCACCCTTGGCTCGGACCGCCCGTTCGCGCGATTGCTGGCCTACTACACGGGGTTGGCCCTCCTGGTCGTCGTGGTCTTCCAATTCGTGCCGGTCGTGCCGCGACTGCTCTTGGGAGCCCATGCCTCGACGGTGACCAGGGCCGGACAACTCCTACAGGACGGACTCACCGGGGCCCGGAGTCCGAATCCCACCCTCGATGAGCTCTCGCACCTCGAACTGGCGTTCGCGACCACGCTCATCATGCTCACCACCCTGGCGTTGATGCTGCCCGTCAGCTGGGTCTTCATGTCGGCGCGACGGACGCGGGATTTCAACCAATCGGTGGTGCAGGCGTTGATCTTCCTTCCGGTCGTGGTGGCGGGGATCGTGCTGGTGGTCCAAACCAGCCTGGCCCTGGCGTTCAGCTTGGCCGGGATCGTAGCGGGGTTGCGCTTCCGCACCACCCTGAAGGATGTCCGAGACACGGTGTACATCTTCCTTGGGATCGGTGTCGGGCTCGCGGCGGGCGTGCAGTCGCCCGTCGTGGCCGCGGTGGTCTCGGTCACGTTCAACTTCGTCGTCCTGCTTGCCTGGCGATACGATTTCGGCCGCAACGTGCTCGAACCCACGGCGTCCTCGCAATGGACCGGCCCGTTAGGCGACCTAGCGGTGGCCAAGAACGGCAACGGGGACGTCCCGGACCGCGACCTGGTGCTCGCGCTCACGCCGGAAAAGGCCCAAGCCCTCACGGAACGCTTCAACCGCGTGAGCGCGATCCTCGGATCCAATGGGAAGAAGTCCCGGTTCAACGCAATCGTCTCGATCACCACCAACGGGCCGAACCAAGCCCAGCGACAGGTCGAGAGAGTCCTCGAGAAGGCCACCAAACGCTGGAAGCTGGATGAGGTCATCACCAATACCGGGAAGCCTTCCCAGCTCTTCTACCTGGTGCGGTCGCGGAAGTCCAGCTCGCGGGATGCTCTCCTCACGGCAATTCGGGCGTCCGCCGGCGACACGATCGCTACGGCCGAGATGGAGATCAGCACCGCACTCGCGAAGGAGAGCGGCGAGAAACGCGAGGAGCGCAAGGAGAAGGAGCGGGCATGACGCGGCTGCGTCGCGCCGCTGCCGGCCTCCTTGCCGTGTGGGCCGGACTGGCCTGTCGCCCCGCGCAAGGCGGCGAGCTCACCGGAAAGGAACGTCTGGAGGTGACGGCGCGCGCGTCCCGCTTGGAGACGGCGCTCGCCAGCCCGGATTCCAGCGATACGCGCGGCGCGGCGATCGCCAGGTGGATCCTCCCGGAAACCCTCCGGGAAATCTCCGGCCTCGCCCTCACCGCCGATGGGCGGCTCCTCACCGTCGGTGACGAGCGCGGGAAGGTGTTCGAGGTCGACTACCGGCGGGGCGTGATGGTCAAGACGTTCACGCTTGGCCATCCCGCGGTGCACGGAGATTTCGAGGCGATCACCGTCGTCGGTGACACGGTGTTCCTGCTCGCCAGCGACGGCGTGCTGTACGAGTTCCCTGAAGGAGCCGACGGCGAAGCGGTCCCGTATACCATTCATGACACCGGGCTGGCACGCCAGTGCGAGTTCGAAGGGATGGCGTTCGATCCCACCATTCACTCTCTCCTGCTCGCTTGTAAGAAGGTGCACGACAAGGCGCTCCAGCAATCGCTCCTCATCTACCGCTGGCGGTTGCAGCCGGGGAGGGACCCGACGTTGTCGCAACTCGCGGTTCCCCTGAAGCTGGTCATCGGCACCAATGGATGGGACGGTCTGCATCCCTCGGACATCACGATCGACCCCTTCACCGGCAACTATGTGATGATCGCATCGCGGGAAAAGGCGCTGATCGCGATCACGCCGGCCGGGGACGTGGTGTTCGCCCGTCCGCTCCAGGGGGTGCACGACCAGGGTGAGGGCGTGGCGATCACCAAGGACAGCATCCTGATCGTCAGTGACGAGCGTGTGACCGGGCCGGCCGTCATCACGCTGTATCGCTGGCCGTGAGGGTGCGCATGCCGTCCTCCTTCCTTTCGTCGCGCATCGGGCGCTGCGCGGTCGTCGTCGGACTCGTGCTCTTCCCCACGGTGGCCCTGGGTCAGCGTGGTTCGCCTCCCACCGTTGGCACCGACAGCGTGACCGTGACCGCGGGCGCCCAGTATCGCGCGAGTGGGTTCTACCGATTGCTGTTCGGGGGAACGTATCGCGATCTCTGGACGACTCCCATCCGGGTGCCCGTGCTGGACCTGCGTTCCTTCGCCGGCGGTCTCCGCCCGCAGAAGGCGGGCGGTGGGATGCAGACGACGTCGTTGCATCTCATCACGCCCGATGGCATCGAGTACGTCTTCAGGTCGGTGGATAAGGACATGGCGGTGCCGAAGGCGTGGGAGGGGAGCGCGGTGGATCAGCTCCTTTCGGACCAGACGAGCAGCAGCTTCCCCGGCGCCGGGGTGTTCGCCGCCCCCATGCTCGCGGCGGCGGGCGTGCTGCAGACGGCCCCGGTCCTCGCGGTGATGCCAGACGACACCGTGCTCGGTGCGTTTCGCCTGGACTTCGCGGGCCTGCTCGGCACGATCGAGCTGTCCCCCAACGATCCGAAGGGGACTCCAGGGTTCGGCGGCGCCCTCGAGATCATCAAGAGTAGCACGCTGCTCCAGTTGCTCGACCGGGATCCCACGCAGCGTGTCGATGCGGTGGCGCTGCTGGCGGCGCGACTGATGGACATGCTCCTCAACGACTGGGACCGTCACCCGGGCCAGTGGAAGTGGGCGCGGATCGGGACGGGGCCGGAGATGCGCTGGGAACCCATCCCCCGGGACCGCGACCACGCCTTCGGGGCGTTCGGCGGACTCCTGCCGGGGCTGGCCGGCCGGCTCTCCCCCGCCCTGGCGGGCTTCGACGGGACGTACCCCTCCATGCGGGGACTGACGCGGAATAGCCTGGAGTTCGATCGACGCTTGCTCGGCGGATTGGAGAAGCCGGTGTGGGACTCGGTGGTCCGGGCCCTGACGCAACGGGTCACCGACTCGTCGATCGCTGCCGCGGTGCACGCGATGCCCGCGGAGTACCAGGCGTTGGCACCGCAGATCGGCCCCACGCTCCGACGGCGGCGGGATGGACTGCCGGACGCCGCCAACCGCTTCTATGAGCTCCTCGCCTCCGTCGTCGACATCCATGCGACCGACGCCGCCGACCGCGCGACGGTCACGCGCGACGACCGGTTCGTCGAAGTGCGTCTGGAATCCGCACGCGGCCCGCCCTACTATCGGCGGCGGTTCGACGCGCGCGAAACACAGGCGATCCGGCTGTACCTGCACGGCGGCGATGATAGCGCCATCGTCGTCGGCCATGTCGCCCACAGCATTCCGGTCTGGATCATCGGCGGCAACGGCACCAATCAGCTGATCGATTCTTCCACGGTCGGTGGTCACCGCGATCCGACCCATCGCTCCGATGGCGTCACCATGGCCGCCCGGAGCGATGGGCCCGACGGGGACGTCATCCGGAGACGTCCGATGGACGAGATCGGCATGCTCGTGCCACGACCGTTGATCGTCGGCTCCACGGTTGGTGGCCGGCGCGATGCGACCCATCGCGCCGACGGCGTCCCCGTCACCGACGTGCGGTACGGACCCGACACGCTCTTCAACCGCAGACCCCTGGTCAGCGAATTCGGCAAACTCGTGCCGCAGGGACGGGACTACGGAGGACGGTCGGCACCCGTCATCGGCATCAGCGCCAACCGCGATCTTGGACTCGTTCCCCGTCTGGGCATGGTGCGATACCGGTATGCATTCGGCCATCATCCCTATTCCAGCATGGTGAAGCTCGAGGGTGGATACGCACTCCGTGTCAACCGATTGAGGATCGGACTCACGGCGGACAAACGCCGCGAAGCGTCGCCGGTCCACATGACGGCGCTGGCCCGCATGTCGCAGCTCGAGCTCCTGAACTTCCATGGTTTTGGGAATTCCACGCCGCAATCGCCGACCGATTTCTTCGCCGTACGCCAGCGGCAGTGGCTCCTGCAGCCGGCCGTCGCGCTCGCGCTGGCCCCGGGCACCGATTTGTCCGTCGGGCCAGTGATCCAGTATTCGGTCATCGACGACACCCCGGACCATTTCGTTGCCTCCAGCCAGCCGTACGGGTTCGGGCGATCCGGGCGCTTCGGTCAGGCCGGTCTCCGCCTCAGCCTGCATGGTGACAACCACGCTGCCGCTTCGCCACGACACGCCGACGGCGGGATGCGGTTCGATCTCACAGGGAGCTTCTTCCCCGCCGTGTGGGATGTGCGGAGCGGCTTCGGGACGATCAGCGCCACCGCGGCGGTGTATGTCACCGTTCCCCTCCCGACGCATCCCAGGCTGGTTCTGCGCGGCGGCGGCACAAAGGTCTTTGGCGACGCGCCGTTCCAGGAGGCCGCGTTCATCGGAGGCCACGCCACCGTGCGGGGACTCGATCTGCAGCGGTATGCCGGCGACGCGTCACTGTACGCGGGAACCGAGCTTCGCATCCCCGTCGTCCAATTCATCGCCATCCTCCCGCTGAATGTGGGGCTCCGAGCGACGCAGGACATCGGCCGCGTTTATGTCCGAGGGAACTCACCCGGCGGCTGGCACAACTCCTTTGGGGCGGGCTTCTGGGTGGGCGTCCATGATCTGACGATCGACATCGGAGTGATCCGGGTCGCCGAATTGGGACGTCCCCGGATGCTCACGGTGGAGCTGGCCGTCCCGTGACGGGGGCCTGGCACACGGTCCGGCCCGCTCGCGGACCCTCACGGAAGCACCACGCGTCTCCGCCCGCATCGGCCGGCCGTGATTCACCCCAGCCTTGAGATACAAGCATGCGATCCCTTCCCGTTGCCCTGCCGATCATCATGCCGTTGGTGGCGTTCGGATGCGCGATACCGGTTGATGTCACGCCCGCACCGGCCAACGTCTCCGCCGAAGCGGTCGCGCTGAGCGGAGCATCCGTCATGATTGGTGTCGGTGACATCGCCAAGTGTGCTACCCAAGGGGATGAATTGACCGCCGTCCTAGTCGACAGTGTGCTGCGCGCCGACAGCGTCGCCGGCGTCGAGGATGTCGTGTTCACGCTGGGCGACAACGCCTACCCGAATGGAGACGTGCGGGACTTCGCCCTCTGCTTCGGCCCGTCGTGGGGCGACTCCACCAAAGACATCATGAAGAAGATCCGTCCTGCACCGGGGAACCACGAGTATCTGAGCAACGGCGCGGCACCGTACTACCAGTACTTCGGGAGTCGCGCCGGCGCAGCGACGAAGGGATACTACAGCTACGACGTGGGGACGTGGCACGCCATCGTTCTCAACAGTGAAATCATCGTCAACCCCAGATTCACCGGCGCGCAACGGCAAGCCCAGGAGGACTGGCTGCGCAAGGAACTCCAAATCTCCCAGCACCTCTGCACGATCGCCTACTGGCACCGTCCCCGCTTCAGCTCGGGGTGGCACGGGAGTGATGTGGCCCTCCGATCGTTGTGGCAGATCCTGTACGACGGCGGCGTCGATCTCGTCCTCAACGGCCACGACCACGACTACGAACGCTTCCGGCCACAAACGCCCGTTGGCATCGCCGATTCGGCCAAGGGGATGACCCAATACGTCGTGGGAACGGGGGGGGGCGACCTGCGCGGTTTCAGGACGCGCACCGTCGCGAACAGCGCCGTCCGCATCCAAGGTCACTTTGGCGTCCTGAAACTCACGCTCGGTAAGGAGGAGTTTCGCTCCGCCTTCCTTGACGTGAGCGGCAGGGTCTGGGATGTGGCCGGCGGGAAGTGCCACTAGGGAACGGCCCGAACGGACGTTGCACGAGCAGCCAAGCGTCGCGTAGTGGGACGGTCCGGCCATGAAGCCGGCGGGGGAGCCACTGGTCAGCGTCTCCCCACCCAAAAGGATTAGTGCTTTCGGCGGGCAGCGGGTCCGCGCCCTGATCTGCGGGAGCTAGGCCATCTTTCATTCCGCCGGACGATGGTTCCCTGGAGCGCTCCCCATACGTTTGGGGGTAGACGACGAGTTCTCGACGTCCTCTGGACGGTGAAACGGTGCCTTGTCGACACGAGGCGTTCAGCGGAGCTTGATATGCGCCCGATTCGGTCTTTGTCCTGGGTCCTGTTGTTCTCGGGCGTGGGGTTGGCCGTTCCGGCTGCCGCGCAGAAGGCTCCGGCCTTTCCGGTGGGTCGTGCGAGTGACGTGGCATACCTGCTGGCAGGTGGTACGGGTCCCATGGGATACCTACCCGGTGGAACTCCTTTCGATATCTACAACCTCCAGTTCCAGCAGATCCTGTCGAAGCAGATTCTGCTCGGGGGTACCGGATCCGTGAAGCTCACCAACCTCGTGCAGACGGATCTGACCAGCACGTACGGCGTACGGTTCCGCGGTGGGACCGCGGCATTGCGTCCGAGCGCTATCAGGCAGCGGCATTCCTGGCGACCCAGATACCCAATGCCAGGCCGGATGAGGCACGCTCGCTTCAACGCGCGATGTGGGGCCTGATGGGTGTGACCTACGTGACCGGCGGCCCCGTCCCCTCGCAGGGACTCGACCCCGACGTGCGCCATCCTCATGTCCGAGGCCCTCTTCGAGGCCAACCCCGTGGACGCGGCGCAATGGACCATCGCGTCCGACGTCCAAATGGCCGGCACCTCGACCAACGAGGTTCTCGTGCAGAGCACGGCAGCGGAACAGAGCGTGGTACCCGAGCCGGAGGTCATCCTCCTGCTCGCCGGAGGCCTGCTGGCCCTCGGCGCGATCGCCCATTTCCGGGGCGGCATGGCGATCTGAATCCGCCCCAGGCGGTACGCAACGCAATCGATGCGGCGGCCCCCCATGGGGTCGCTGCATCGTTGTTGTGCGCCTGCCGTTGAGCTGCGCTGACCAAGGCAAGCGCATCGACGCAGCCGCCACACCCCGACGCGCTGTGGCTCGTAAGCACTACGTCCTTTTTCACCTCTTTGACCGATACCCCGCGCACGCGGTCAATCGTAACGTATCACTGTGGTTGCACCTACCGGGTGTCGCAAGCGCTGACAGCCGCTGAGGGCGGACCCGAACGCAGGACGCACAGAGAAGAGAAGCGGAGCGAGAAGCGAGGACCGGCCGCCGAGCCCCGCTCGGCGGCTGGCCATCGTCCAGCCAGTCGAATCTGGAGAAAACCAAGATGAGCGGACTCAAGATTGCAGCGATCCTGCTGATCGTGGCCGGTACTCTCGGCCTGGCGTACGGCGGGTTCAGGTACACGCAAGCGACCCACCACGCGACGATCGGTCCAATGGAGATGACAGTCACCGAACACCGGACCGTCAACATTCCGATCTGGGCCGGCGTGGGAGCCATCGTGGTGGGCACCGTCCTGCTCCTCACCAGCAAGAAGAGCACAGCCTGAACCTCGCCAGCCGACGAGGGAAGGAATAGTCGTTCCCCGGCGTGCACACACAGAACCCGTAGAGGAGAGTCTCATGAGATTCCCGTTGAAGCATCGACCATTCCGATTCGCCGTTGCCGCGTCGTGCGCCGCGCTCCTCACCCTCGCGGCCGCCAGTCCCACGGTGGCCCAACAGGCGGCCAGCTCCAAGACGACCGCGCAGGCGGACTCAGGCCTTCAACAAACACAGCCGTCGAACGCCGCCCAACTCGCCGCGCTCATCCTGACCTCCCTGCCGAGCACCACGGCCGAGGCGCAAACCGCCTCCCCAAGCGCACCACTGCGCGGACCCCGCCTTCAGCCCGAGGTCCGGGGAATCGAACCCATCATCGCGCAACCCGACGCGCTCGCGCGGCCGGCGGCCATGGCCAAAAACAACACGATCGTGATTTCGACGTTAGCGATCGTGCTGATCGCCGTCATTGTCACCATACTCGTGGTGAAGTAACCGGACACCGGCGTGGCTGTGACGCGCTGTGCCGCTCCCGGCATACTTCATTGAATGATGGTGCAGTAGTGGCTTGCCACCTGGTCGTTCTCGTCCCTTCGCGGGGCCTCCGTGCGCACGCGCGTCGCAGGCTCCGCGGGAGATGAGGGTGGTACGCTCCCGCCCACACTCGCTCGACGCGGCCAACGCCTGCGCATCACCCGGCGTGAGCGCCGACACCGTCCGCCACTATGGTGTACCACGGCGTCCGCCAGACCGCCTCCGGCAGCATCTCTCGACTCGGCACGGCCCTGCTCGATCCGGCTCGGCCGGACCGATGCCTCCTCCGGAGCGATGCCTGGATCTTCGGACCCGAAGCGGCGTACGAGCGTGAGGGCGACGTGGCCAACGTCGCCTTTCCATGCGGCTACGCAATCGACGCGGACGGTGATAGACTCAATCTCTACAGCGGCGCGGCGGATACCAGCGTAGCCCTCGTCACCAGGCGCATCCGCCAGTTGTTGTCGTGGCTCGACGCGCACGGCGGCGGCGCCGCAGACGCCATCTGATTCAACACGAAGGCTGGGCTCATGCGCTTGCTGCTCATCAATCCCCGCTTCCCAGAGAGCTTCTGGAGCTTCAAGTGGGCGTTGGACACCGTGCTCCCAGCCGGGACGCGCGCCGTCAACCCGCCACTCGGACTCGCCACGCTGGCGGCGTTGTGCCCCGCCGACTGGGATGTGTCCATCGTCGACGAGAACGTCGAATCGATACCGCTGGCTCCCACGGCGGACGTGATCGGCATCTGCGGCATGGGCGTGCAATTCGCCCGGCAGCGGGAGTTGTTGGCCTACTACCGGAAGCTCGGCCACCACGTGGTGGCCGGGGGGAGCTACGCCTCGCTCTGCCCCGAGCGGTACGACGCCCTGGCGGACACGGTCGTCGCCGGGGAAGCCGAGTACGTGTGGCCCCAGTTCTGCCGCGACTTCGCGCGAGGAGAGCCGGGCACCCTGTACCACGAGACGGGCACGGTCTCCCTCGACGACTCGCCGGTGCCGCGCTTCGACCTCCTGGACCTGTCGAAGTACCGCGCCGTCACCCTGCAGTTCTCCCGCGGCTGCCCATTCCGCTGCGAGTTCTGTGACATCATCGTGATGTTCGGGCGGAAGCCACGTACCAAATCGACGGAACAGATAGGCCGCGAGCTGGACGCCTTGCGGCGGCTCGGCACCCGCAGCGTCTTCTTCGTGGACGACAACCTCATCGGGGACAAACCGGCCGCCAAGCGCCTGTTGCGCTTTCTGGGCGCGTACCAGCGCGAGCACAGGTATCCGTTCTACTTTGGAACCGAGGCCTCGCTCAACCTGGCCCAGGATGATGAGCTGCTCGACTTGTTCCGCGCGGCCAATTTCGGCTGGGTCTTCATGGGGATCGAGTCACCGGACGAGGCGAGCCTCAAGGAGACGCTCAAGTTCCAGAACATCCGGCAGGATCTCCTCACGTCGGTGCGCACCATCTATGCCCACGGGATCGACGTGTTCGCCGGTTTCATCGTGGGATTCGACCACGACACGACCGAATCGTTCGCGCGGCAGCACCGTTTCATCACCGACGCCGGCATCCAAGCCGCGATGATCGGTCTCCTGCAGGCGACACCGAAGACGCCGCTTTACGAACGCCTGGCGGCGGACGGTCGGCTGATCCCCGACACCGACAGCTCGGACAACGTGAAGCTCTGGACCAACGTCATGCCCAAGGGGATGACTTACAGCGAGCTGCTCGCGGGGTATCGAGACCTCCACCAACGGCTGTTCGACGACCGCGGAATCGCAGCTCGGATCCGCAGCAAGCTCCGGCATCTGACGAACCCCGTCGCCGGACCGTACCGGTTCACCGAGGTGTTGGTCATCGCCCGGCGGTTCGTGCGGCACGGGCTGTTTGCGGGAGGCGTTTCGCGGATCCTGCGGTTCGTCCGATCGGTCCCGTGGTGGCGGCCGCGGCTCATCCCGCAAGCCGTGACCGATTGGATCGTGGGGCTGTCCATGCGGGACTACATCGATCGCCACTTCGAGCCGGTGGGGGACCAGGCGCAACGCGCGGCCCGCGAGTACCTGCGTACGCTGGAACGCGTGCTTGCGCGGTACCGGGAGGCGGGCGGGTTGGAGATCTCGTTGGGTGAGGTCCGGAACGCGGCCGGCACCCTCTCGCTCCGCCTCAAGGGATGGCTGGACCGTGGCTTTTTCGTTCGCGCTGGTCGTCACCTGGAATCCGCGCTGCGCGACACGCGCACGTCGGTAACGCTCCGGGTCGATGCGCTGCACGAGCGGCACCAGCGCCATTGGCGGCGCTTGCTCCGTCGCCTGTCGCGCTACGGTGACCGGGTGGAGATCGTCCTGAGCGAGGCGTTGCGACACAAGGTGTTGGTGGATTCGTCCGTGTTCACCCTGCGGTTCGACCCGTGACCTGCCTGCGAGAAACGCTGACGATTCCGGAGTGCGTCCGCGAGCGGGGGCTCGATCCGGATGATCCCGACTGGGAGCGGATCGGCCGGGACTGGGTGCGCCCGCTCGACGCGGCGGCGCGGGAACGGCTCGCCGAGCGCCGAGTGGCGGTGGCGAAGTAACCCACCCTAGCTTGGGCGGCCATCCCGCCTACATTCAGGCCCGATGACCACGCCCCTCGACCGCGTACGGGAGGCCCTCGCCGGTCGCTACCGAATCGAGCGTGAGCTCGGCCAGGGCGGCATGGCGACCGTGTACCTCGCGCACGACGAGCGGCACGGTCGCCAGGTCGCCGTCAAGGTGCTGCGCTCCGATCTCGCCTCGACGTTGGGGCCCGATCGCTTCCTGCGCGAGATCAAGATCTCGGCCAACCTCACGCACCCGCACATCGTGCCGCTCTACGATTCCGGTGAAGCCGACGGGCTGCTGTACTACGTGATGCCCTACATCGAGGGCGAGACGCTCGGCGATCGCCTCCGGCGCGAAGGAAAGCTCCCAGTACCGGACGCGGTCGCGATCCTGCGGGAGGTGACCGACGCGCTGAGCTTTGCCCACGCGCGGGGCGTCGTGCACCGCGACATCAAGCCCGACAACGTGATGATCACCGATCGGCACGCGGTGGTGACGGACTTCGGCGTGGCGAAGGCGGTGAGCGGCGCCACGACGGCCGAAGGCATCACCAACGTGGGCGTTGCGGTGGGCACCCCGTCGTACATGGCACCCGAGCAAGTGGCCGCGGACCCGCAGGTGGACCATCGCGCCGACATCTATGCCTTGGGAACGCTGGCGTACGAACTCCTCAGTGGGCGACCACCCTTTTCTGGCGCGTCTCCCCAGGCGGTCCTGGCCGCCCACGTAACCCAGGAACCCGACCCGGTCTCCACCCACTGTGCTGGAATCCCGCGCGACCTCGAGTCGGTGATCATGCGCTGCCTGGCGAAAGAGCCGCGGGACCGCTGGCAGACGGCCGACCAGCTGTGGACCGAGTTCGGCGCGGTCGCCCAACGCCTGAGCGGTGCGGGACCGGCCCACGCGAGTCGCCAGCCTCATCGCCACGCCATCGTCGTGCTCCCATTCACCAACCAGAGCCCCGACCCGGAGAACGAGTATTTCAGCGACGGGCTCACGGAGGAGGTCATCGCCGACCTCTCCAAGGTCAAGGCTCTGAGCGTGATCTCGCGCACGTCGTCCATGCGGCTCAAGGGAACGGACAAGGACGTCCGGACCATCGGCCGCGAGCTGGGGGTGCGCTACGCGCTCGAGGGCAGCGTCCGGAAGGCGGGCACCAACCTGCGTATCACCGCCCAGCTCATCGACGCCCTCACGGACGAGCAGCTCTGGGCGGAGAAGTACAACGGGAAGACGGACGACGTGTTCGACCTCCAGGAACAGGTGTCCCGCGAGATCGTGCGCGCGCTCCATGTGACGCTCACGTCCGACGAAGAGAAACAGCTCACGGACCGGCCCGTGGCGAACGCGCGCGCCTTCGAGCTCTACCTGCAGGCGCGGCAGGAAGTCCACCGCTACAACATCGGTGCGCACGTGGACGAGTTGCTCCGGCAGGCGATCGCCATCGAGGGCGAGACGCCGGCGCTCAAGGCCCTGACGGGCTTGGCCAAGCTGCAAGTGGTCCGGACCGGCCTGACCAAGGACCGGCACGAGCTCGACGAGGCCGAGGCGCTGGCACGGGAGCTCCTCAAGGAAGCGCCACAGGCGGCATACGGACACCACATCTTGGGCTACGTCGCCTATGAGCGTGGAAGACAGGCGGACGCGGTGCGTCACTTCGAGGAGGCCGTCCGGCTCGAGCCCAACGACGCCGACTCGCTTTTCTATATGGGAATCGCTCTCGAGGCCGCGGGGCAGAACGACCGCGTGGCGGGGACGGCGGAGCGGCTTCTGGCGTGCGATCCGCTCTCACCGCTGTCGTGGCTGTTGGCGGCCATCACGACGTGGTTCGCGGGGCGCCCGGAGGAGGGATACAACAAGGAGGCCGTGGCGCTGCGGATCGATCCCCAGAACCTGATCATCCATTGGACGGCTGGCTACCACGCCGCGCTGCTCGGCCGCCTTGCCGATGCCACGACGCACGTGGACTGGATGCACGAGCACGGACCGGAGGTCCCCTACACGAAGCAACTGCGATCGCTGCTCGCGGGCATGCAGGGGCACCCAGAGGAGGCGCGGGAGATCCTCGCGGGCGTGGACGTCACCCCGCTCGACGCGCACCAGAAGTTCCATCTGGGCGAGTCCTTCGCCATGGCCGGTGACCTCGAGCGGGCGCTGGACCTGCTCGAGGAGGCGGTGAACGGGGGGTTCTACCCCTATCCCTTCATCAAGCAGTACTGCCCGTTCCTGGCACCGCTGCGCGGAACGCCGCGGTTCGCGGACATCGCGGCGACGGCGGAGCGTCGGGTGAAGGAGTTTGCCGTCCCCACAAGCCACTGACGGCGAGCCACGGACCCTTCATCGCGTCTCCGCCCAAGCCGCAGCGCTCCATGACCGGTCGCATTTGAGCGCCGGAAGCCTTATCCTCTCCCCCATGCCCACCGAGACCGTTTTCATCCTGCTGTTCGTGGTGGCCACCACCGTGGCCATCGCGGCCCGACGGCTGCGGATTCCGTACACGGTGGCGCTGGTCATCGCCGGCCTGGTGCTCGGTTGGCTGCAGGTGTTGAGCCCGCCACACCTCACCAAGGAACTGCTCTTCGCGTTGTTCCTGCCGGGCCTGCTATTCGAGGCCGCGTACCATCTCCAGTTCCGGGACTTCTGGCGCAACAGCAGCGCCATCGCGGCGCTCGCCGTGCCTGGTGTCATGGCCGCCATCGCGCTCACCGTGCTGCTACTGGTGCCGGCGACCACAGTGCTGAATCTCGATCGCGCGTTCGACTGGCGGGACGCGCTGGTGTTCGGCGCGCTCATTGCCGCCACCGACCCGATCGCCGTGGTCGCGCTGTTCAAGAGCCTGGGCGTGCCTCGGCGGTTGGGTGTGCTCATGGAGGGCGAGAGCCTCTTGAACGACGGCACCGCCGTCGTGTTCTTCACGCTGGCGCTGGCCTACGTGGGCGGGCAGGTGCTCACGCCGGCCGGGATAATCCTGGACTTCGTGGCCATCGTGGGCGCGGGTGCGGTCGTGGGCGGTGGGGTGGGACTGGCGGTGAGCCACGTGATCCAGCGCGTGGACGATCCGATGATCGAGATCACGCTCACCACGATCGCGGCGTATGGCTCCTTCGTGGCGGCGGAGCAGCTTCACTCGTCCGGCGTGATCGCCACCGTGGTGGCCGGGATGCTGTGCGGTAATTATGCCGCCCGCACCGGCATGTCACCATCCACGCGCGTCGCGGTCGAGACCTTCTGGGAGTACATCGCGTTCGGTCTCAACTCGATGGTCTTCCTGCTGATCGGGTTCGAGGTGCGAATCACGGCGCTGTTCGCCTCTTGGCTTCCCATCCTCGTGGCCTACTTCGCGGTGACGGTCTCGCGCGCCGTGGTGATGCTGTTAGTCTCGTTCGTACTGCGCGGCGAGCGGCGTATCCCGCCGGCGTGGACCGCGGTTCTCACCTGGGGCGGGCTCCGCGGCGGCATCTCGATGGTGCTGGCGTTGAGCCTCTCTGTCGTCGACGTGCCCCACCGCGCCCTGATCGTCACGATCACGTTCGGCGTGGTCGTGCTCACGATCCTGGTCAACGGCCTCACCATGGGGCCGCTGCTGCGCCGACTGGGTATCAGCAGCCCGCAGCGGGAACGCGTGCACTACGAGGTGGTGCGCAGCACACTCCAGGCCGCGAACGCCGCGCTCGCCGAGGTCTCGGCCATGCGGAGCAAGCGGTACGCGCACCCGGATGTGCTCGCGCGGCTGCAGGAGCAGTACGAGGCGCGCGTCCAGGAGGCGGAGGAACGGATGCGCGACCTGCACGTCGAGCGCAGCGAGCTGCGGGAGGAAGAGAGCCAGCGCGCCGCCCGCCATCTGATCGTGGTGGAGAAAGAGTACGCTCTGGACGCGTACCACCGCGGTGTGATGAACAAGGAGGCATTGGAGGAAGTGCTGCGCGA
>CAYWNR010000029.1:0-15832 GCA_964459705.1 uncultured Gemmatimonadaceae bacterium
GCAACACCACGACCAGCGGGCCGTCGGCCGGAGGGACTGCCTCCACCGTGGCCCAGTCGAGATCCAGGAAATCGCCGTCGGGGGTGGTCAGGCGCTCGCGGCGGAGCCGCACGCCGCCGCGCGGTCGCAGCAGCCGCGCCCCGACGGTTTGCGCGTGCGCCCGGCGCAGCCACCACGGGGGCTGGAAGGCGGCACCGGGCCGGAGCTGGGAACCGGCATTTGGAACATCGCGGGTCACGCCGTACTATACACGACCTGTGCCGGCACCCCAGTCGCGGATCCGACGCCTCGCGTGCACCGCCGCGCTCCTGTCCCACCTCGCCGCCATCGCGGTGTGGCCGGCGCTGGAGTTGGCGCAGCCGCGCATCAACGAACCGCACGTCGAGTCGCCGGCCGGAGCCAAGTGTCCGCCGGCGCACGACGAATCGCACTGCCAGATCTGTCAGACGAGCACCCTTCGCGTCACGACGACCCCGGTTGTCACGGCTGAGGTGGCTCCCGGCGTTCGGACACGAGATCCGGCGCCGTCCCGCGACACGCCCCTGCGCCCGGTTGCCACCCGGCACCAACGGTCGCGCAGCCCCCCTTCCCTGCACGCGTAGCAGCCCGGCGGCGACCGCCGGCGGGTACGGACCGATCGTGGCGCGACGCCACGGCCCGACAGGGAATTGGGGAAGAACGCCAATGACGCAGAGACAACCGCCCCGCAGCGCGGCACGGCCGCCCGGGCGTACGCGCTGGACAATGTTGACCGTGCTGCTGGCCGCGCTGTTCGTGCCGGCCACCAGGGCAGCCGCCCAGGCGCAATCGCGCGCTGACTCGCTCGAGGCGGCGTTGCGCCGTCTCCAGGCACGCCTCGATTCGCTCGAGCGGATCGTGGCGCGACTGACGCCCGCCCAGAAGGACACCGCCAAAGCCGTGGACGAGCTCGCCGCCCTGCGGGCGGCGGCGCGCGCCACGGCCGGCACCGACACCACTCGCGCTCGCCGGGATTCGGTGATCGTCCAAGGGCAGAATCCGGGCGGGAATCTGAATCGGGCAAACCCCGAGATCAGCGCCACCGCGGACATCCGGCTGCAGGTCAATCCCGACGCGCCGACCACCGACAACGTGGACGTGCGCGAATTCGAGTTCTCGTTCCAATCCGCGCTCGACCCGTACGCCAAGACCAAGATCTTCCTGTCCGCGAGCGATGAGGGGGTCTCGGTAGAAGAAGGCTACGCCTACTGGACCGGCCTCCCCGGGGGTCTCCGCCTGGATCTCGGGCGGTTTCGGCAGCAGGTCGGTGAGCTGAACCGCTGGCACCCGCACGCGCTGCCCGAGAGCGAGCTCCCCCTCGTGCTGCGCGAGTACTTCGGCAATGAAGGACTGAAGGGCGACGGACTCGGCGTCTACTGGACCGTGCCGTTCGGCGGCGGCGCGGCCGGCACCTATGAGCTCTGGGGGCAAGCCACGCTCGCCAACAACGAGGCGTTGTTCGCGGGTGGGCGCCGACTCGCGGGCCTGGGACACCTGAATGCGTTTTGGGCTGTGAGCCCGGCGGTGTTTTTCCAGATCGGCGGTTCCATCGTCGGCGGCGAGAATCCGGACTCGAGCCTCTCGACCGTCGTCTACGGCGCTGACTTCCGCCTGACGTGGCGTCCGCCGGCGCAGGCGCTCTACCACTCGTTCACCCTGCGCGGCGAGGGCTACATGAACCGCCGCTCAGTGGGTGGCGTCGTTCAGCACTACTCGGGCGCGTTCGTAGGTGCTCAGTATCAAGTGTCGCGCCGGCTGTTCGCGGGCACTCGCTTCGATTGGGTCGAGCCGCTCACCGTGCCCGATCGTCATACGTGGGCCATCGTGCCCAGTCTCACGTGGTGGCAGAGCGAATGGGTGTACCTCCGACTGGAGGGACAGTACCAGCGCGATGCGCTGCTCGGTGGCGGCTTTGCCAAGAACAACCGAATCCTGTTGCAGACCGTCTGGGCCATCGGGCCCCACAAACACGAGACCTACTGATGCCACGCATATTCGCGGCGCTTCCCATCCCCATGCTGATTCTCGCACTCACGCCGGCTCCGGCGGCGGCGCAGGGATCGCACCTCCGCATCGTCACGTCACTGACGACCTATGCTTCCATTGCCCGGGAGATCGTGGGCGACCGTGGGACGGTGACGTCCATCGCCCGCGGGGACGAGAACCCCCACTTCGTCCAGCCCCGGCCGAGCTACGTGCTGGCCCTCAAACGGGCCGACATGTTCATCACCACGGGCCTGGACCTGGAGCTCTGGGTGCCTACCCTGCTCGACAAGGCCAGCAACCCAAAAGTGCGCGAAGGCGGGCCGGGCTACGTCACGGTGTTCGCGGGAATCGATTTGCTGGACGTGCCCGCCAATGTCTCCCGCAGCAGCGGCGATATCCACCTGTTCGGGAATCCCCACATCTGGACGGACCCCGTGAACGGCCTCATCATCGGTGAGGACATTCTGGCCGGACTGAAGCGCCTGGATCCCTCCGGGGCAGCGGAATACGACCGCCGCTTCGCGGATTTCAAGACGCGGGTGCTACGTGCCTATGTCGGCGAGGACCTCCTCAACCTGCTCGGCGTCGACGTGGTGTACGACCTGGCGCACCAGCACAAGCTGTGGGAGTTCATCAACGCCCAGCAGTACCAGGGGAAGCCACTGGCGGAGCACGTAGGTGGCTGGCTGAAGCAGGCCGAGGCGTTCCGCGGGAAGTCCATGGTCTGTTATCACAAGGAGTGGGACTACTTCAGCCGGGCGTTTGGCGTGCCGTGCGTCGACTACATCGAACCCAAGCCAGGTATCCCTCCCACCCCGCGCCACGTGAGTGACGTGATCACGCTGATGCGTGTTCAGCACATCCATGTCCTGTTCTCGACGAACTACTACGACTTCAATCAGGTCCGATCGGTAGCCACCAAGACCAACGCCGTCCCGGTCACGGTTCCCTCCAACACCGAGGGGGCGGAAGGCACCGATACCTACATCGACCTGATCTCCCTCTGGGTGAACCAGCTCGGCGCCGCGTTCGCCGAGCGGCCCGCCCATCCTTGACCAGCCGGGGTATCCGTCATGCCTGAGTTTCTGCAAATCATGCTTCCGCCCTTTGTCGCTTGTATGGTGTTCGTCGCGATGCTGGGCTACCTCGGCGTCCACATCATCGCCCGCGGCGTGATCTTCGTGGACCTGGCGCTCGCGCAGATGGCGGCCCTGGGCAGCACCGTGGCGCTGCTCGTGGGTCTCGAGACGCAGTCCATCAGCGGGTACGCCTTCGCCTTCGGGTTCGCCACGCTCGGTGCCATAGTCTTCTCCGTGACCCGCACCACCCACGGCCGGTCGAACGTCCCCCACGAAGCGATCATCGGCATCGTGTTCGTGGTGGCGTCCGCCGCGACCTTGCTCGTGGCGGACAAGGCTCCGCACGGAGCCGAGACCATCAAGGAATCGCTGGCCGGCACGATCCTGTGGGTCACGTGGCCGGCGATCCTCAAGCTGGCCGGCGTCTACGTCGTGATCGGCGCGTTTCACTGGTTGCTCCGCCACCGGTTCCTCACGGTCTCCCTGGAAGAGGGCACGGCTATCGCACAAGGATGGCGGCTGCGGTGGTGGGACTTCTTGTTCTACTTCTCGTTCGGCATCGCCATTACGCTCGCCGTGCCGATCGCCGGCGTGCTCCTCATCTTCACGTTCCTGGTCGTGCCCTCGGTCGTGGCGTTCCTGTTCACGCGCAAGCCCCGCCTCCTCGTCGCGATCAGCTGGTCCGCCGCCGCCGTCGCATCGGCGGCGGGACTGAGCATTTCTTACCGGTACGATGTGCCCACCGGACCAATGATCGTCTGCGCGTTCGGGTTGTTGCTGCTGGCGGCGGGGATAGTCCGAGTGCTGGTGAGCCGCCGGGCGACGGTGGAGTCGGCCTAGAAGAGCAGCGGGGCAGAGGGGCAGAGAGAAGGCGGCGGCAAGCTCGGGCGACCGGGACGCGGGCGACGACAAGATCAGAAGAGCAGCGGGGCAGAGCGAAGGCGGTCACCGCCTCTCCTCTGCCCCGCTGCCCCTCTCATGTTGGTGTCGTCATGTCCCCGGCGCTTTCAGATATTTCGCCAACCACTCATAAAACACGCGATGCCACAGCACGCTGTTCTGCGGCTGCAGCACCCAGTGTCCCTCGTCGGGGAAGTACAGGAACCGGCTCTCGATACCTTTGAGCTGGAGCGCGGTGAACGCCTGCATCCCCTCCGAGACGGGCACGCGAAAATCCCTCTGCCCATGGATGATGAGCATGGGCGTGTCCCAGTTCGCCACGAAATCGTGCGGGGAGAATTCCTTGTAGCTCGGCGGGGTCGGCTGGTCCCAGTACGCGCCCTTGAGGTCAAAGGTGGGGAACCACATCTCCTCGGTCCCGCCGTACATGCTCTCCAGATTGAACACGCCGTCGTGCGCGACGAACGTCTTGAAGCGCCCGTCGTGATGCCCGGCGAGCCAGTACATGGTGTACCCGCCGAAGCTCGCACCCACGGCCCCGCGGTGATCCCGATCGACGTAGGGCTCCTGCGACACGTCGTCGATGGCCGACAACAGGTCGCGCATCGCCTGCCCGCCCCAATCGCCCGAGATTTCTTCCTTGAACGCCTGCCCGAAGCCCGGCACGCCACGCCGATTGGGAGCCACGACGATGTACCCGTTCGCGGCCAGAGCCTGGAAGTTCCACCGATACGAGAAGAACTGGCTCAGCGCCGACTGCGGCCCTCCCTGCGCGTACAGGATGGTCGGGTACTTCCGCGACGGATCGAAGCCCGGGGGATAGATGACCCACGTGAGGATGTCGGCGCCATCGGTCGCCTTCACCATCCGCTTCTCGACTTTGCCCAGCGTGAGACGAGCGAGCGTGGCGTCGTTGAAGTGCGTTAGGGTGGTGGCGTTCCCGCTGGCCGGATCCACCCGGAACAGTTCCGTGGGCGCCGACATCGACTGGCGCCCGGCCACGAGCACGCGTTTGCCGGCCGTTTGGGCAACCGCGACGTCCGTGTAATTGTGCATGCCGGTTGTGATCTGACGAACGGATGACCTCGCCGGGTCCGCCGCGAACAACTGCTCGGTGGCCTCGGCGACGGACAGGAAGTAGATCGTCTTTCCGTCGGCGGACCACGTGGGGCTCTCGGCGTCATTGTCGAAGCCCGAAGTCACGTCCCAGCTCCGTCCCGCCTTGAGATCGCGCACGAACAGCCGGTTGCGGTCGGCTTCGTAGCCGTCGCGTGCCATGCTCAGCCACGCGACGTACCGCCCGTTCGGCGAGAACGCCGGCTCGACGTCGTAGCCCGGATTCCCGGGCGCGAGTTCGGTGGTTCGCTTCGACGCGACGTCGTAGAGATAGATATCGGAGTTGGTGCTGCGCGCCGCGGCCGCCCCGGTCAGCTTCTTGGCGGTGTACGCCACGGTCGAGCCGTCGGGGTTCCAGGCAATCTGCTCGACGCCGGCAAAGGGCGGCAGCGGCGTGTCCCAGCGCTCGCCGGGCATGGCATCCACGGGCGTGCCCAACACCCCGTCCCGGTACTCGGCGACGAACAGGTGGTTGTAGTCGTAGTCGCGCCAGGTATCCCAGTGGCGATACATCAGCTCATCGATGATCCGCGCGTCGGCCTTCGGAAGGTCGGGATATCGCTCCACCGGAGTCTCATCGAGCTTCACGCGCCGGGTGAACGACACGTACTGGCCGTTGGGTGCGTAGCGGAAGTTGTCGATGCCGCCCTCGATGTTCGAGACCTGGCGGGCATTCCCGCCGTCGGGATCGATCTCCCACAGCTGCATCGAGCCGCTCTTGGCGGAGAGGAACCCGATCTTGCGGCCGTCCGGGCGCCACTGCTGCCCGACCTCGCTTCCGTCCCAGTCCGTGAGTCGCGCCGGCTCGCCTCCTGCCGTCGGCAGGCGAAACAGATCCGTGTTGCCCCGATTCGCCGCGATGTCCGTCGTGCGGACACCGAACACGAGCGTCCCTCCGTCCGGGGACACCGCCGGGGCGGAGACGCGAAGCAACTGAATCATCCGCTCCGGTGTGAGGACCTGTTGGGCAACCAGCGGAGCGGGGAGAACGAGAAGCAGACCAACCAACCATCTGCGCGTCATGGCAGTCTCCAGCAAGAACGTTCCAAGGAAGAGTGAAGGCAGTATCCGGAGGGGCGAAAGCGCAAGGGTTCACGCCCCTGCGGGCGCGCGGGTCGCGCGGAGCAGCCGCGCCCGCGCCTCCGGTGGGAACCGCTCGATGGCATAGCGCACGGTAGTCCGTGGGATCGTGGGACCGCGCTCGAGGAGAAACCGCTCGAGGCGTCGCGGGTCGGTCTTGCCCGCTTCCCGGAGGAGCCATCCCACCGCCTTGTGGATCAAATCGTGCCGATCGGGAACCAATGCGGCCGCGACGGTATAGGCCGCGTCGAGCGAGCGACCGCGCCGGGCGAACGGCACGAACGTCACGGCCGCCGCGCGCCGGACCCAGAGCGAACGGGCAACCGTCCAGCGCGTCACGTCGCGCTCCAACTCCGGATAGCGGTCGAGCAACGGCGTGATGAGCGACGGTGCGACGAGGTCCACGGCTGCCCAGCTGGCGCAGTGACCCGTGCTCAACCATGCGCGCACCCGGCGGAGGAGTCCGCGGGGAAACTGACGGTGCCAGCGCGCCAGCACGAGCACGCCGACGCTCTTCGCCTCGAACTCGGGCCGCCGAATCAGCGCGTCACAGAATCGCGTCGCGTCGGCCACGAGCCACGTGACGCGACGCGCGAGCCACACCTCTCGCGCCATCCGCCGGACGTCAGGGAGCGCGACGCCAAAGAACCGGACGGTCTCATCGCGCTTGAAGTACGCGCGCATCCCGGCCGCCCGCGTGGCTGAGCCCCGGCGACGCAACTGGGTCAGGACATCCCGCGCAGCCGTCGCGACGGCCCGTTCGGTCACGGCGTCTCCCTGGAGGCACCCGCCGGTTCCGCGGCTTGGGCCAGGACACCGGCGAACACGTCGGCATCCACATTGCCGCCGGAGGCGACGACCGCTACGCGGCGTCCCTTGAGACGGTCACGATCCGCGAGCACGGCGGCCAACGGGGCGGCACCGGCGCCCTCCACGACGTTGTGCGTATCGGTGAAGTAGTGACGCATCGCGGCGCGGATGGCCGCCTCGCTGACGCTCACGACGCGGTCCGCTCCGGCCCGAATCACACCGACGGCGGTGGAATCCGGCACGCGGCACGCCAAGCCGTCGGCGATGGTGGACGCCGGCGCGGTGGCGACCGGCTTTCCCTGTTCGAACGACAGTCGATAGGCGGGCAGTACGTCCGAGACGACGCCCACGACGGCGGTCTTGAGGCCGAGCGCGTCACGCGTGCCGATCACGCCGCAGATGCCCGATCCCATCCCAATGGGGACGTAGATGGCGTCGAGATCGGGCACGGCCTCGAACAGCTCCCACGCGTAGGTGGCCACGCCACGTATCAGTCCCTCCTCGAAGGCCCCAACAAAGTGGAGCTGCCGGTCCCGGGCGAGGTCGCGCGCGTACTCGAAGGACTCTTGGAAGTCCGTACCATGTTCGATCAGCTCGGCCCCGAACGCCCGCATCGCCGCGTTCTTCTCGGTCGAGTTTCCGTGCGGCACGACGACCGTGGCGCTGAGTCCGTGCCGAGCGGCGGCGAACGCAATGCTCTGTCCGTGATTGCCGCGCGTCGCGGCAATCACGCCGCGCGGGCGCGGGGTTTGGCGCGTCAAACCGTCCAGGTACACGAGCCCGCCCCGCACTTTGAAGGCACCCGTCGGGGCGTGATTCTCGTGCTTCACCCATAGCTCGCACCCGACCCGCGCCTCGAGCAGCGGCCAGCGCCGTTGCGGCGTTGGCGGGACGGTGGTGTGCACCAGGGCGGAGGCCTGTTCCAGGTTTGCGCGCGTGAGCGACATCGCTGCCTCGTTGTGGACCCACCATAAGCTAGCCCCTTGCCCCGGCGCGGTTTAGCTTCCGCCCAATGCCCTTCTTCGACACGCGGCGCCAACGCGCCGCGCTCCTGATCATGGCGTTGGGTGTCGGTCTCCTGGCCGCCATGGCACCCTACGCCTCCGGCGTGTTAGGGGCCCCGGTCATCGTCGCGCTGTTCGCGCCGCTCAACACCCTGCTCCGGCGCCGGCTGCCCGCGGGGGTGGCGGCGGCCGTGGTGATCGTGATCGCGATCTTGGTGGTGATTCTCCCGGGCGCCGGCATTGCCGCGCTCGTGGTCGGGCAGGCGCCGGGCATCGCGCGCGGCATCGCCAACAGCCCTCTCCTCTCTCGACTCGATGAGCTTCGCATCGGCTCGTACGTCATCGGACCGGAGATCCGGCAGTTTGGCGACCAGATCCTGCGCTGGTTGGCGGGCAGCGCCCTGGGGTTGATCGGCACAGCGACACGCACCGTCCTCAACCTCACGATCGCGCTATTCGGGGCCTACTTCCTCCTGCTCCAGGCGGACGAGGGCTGGACGACGATCCGGCCGTTCATCCCGTTCTCCGACGAGAATGTCGAGCGACTGCGACGCCGGTTCCGGGACGTCACCAACTCGACCGTCATCGGCGTGCTGCTCGTCGCCATGGTTCAGGGTGTGCTCCTGGGCGGCATGTTCGCGGTACTCCGGCTCCCCAACGCCGCGTTCTGGGGTGTCGTGACCGGTATCCTGGCCATCCTGCCGGTCGTGGGAAGCGGGCTGGTCTGGGTTCCCGCCTGCATCTCCCTCGGCATGGACGACCGCCTGGGGGCGGCGCTCGTGCTCGCCGCCTGGGGCGCCGCGGTCGTGGGGTCCGCGGACAACGTGATCCGCCCCCTCGTCTACCGGCGCTGGGCCAACATCCATCCGTTCGCTACGCTCGTCGGAGCGTTCGCGGGCATCCGGTGGTTCGGCCTGCTCGGCATCCTCATTGGACCGCTCGCGCTGAGCTACTTTTTCGCGTTGATCGACATGTACACGCAGGAATACATCGAACCCACGGAGCAGGTGCGGCGGCGTACCGCCGAGATGCAGGTGGTGCCAACACCCACGCCGGTGGACGGGAACCCCACCGAGAATCAACGGTAGGACACCTAACCCCATGACGGCCCCGACCATGACACAGCCTCCCACCTTCCGGCGGCGCATTCCGACGGCCTTGGTGCTTGCCTCCGCCCTGCTGGGGATGGCCCCGGCATCCGCCGCCGCCCAGTATTTCGGCGGGAACAAGGTCCAGTACGAGACTTTCAATTTCAAGATCCTCCAGACCGAGCACTTCGACGTCTACTACTACCCGGAAACGCGCCAGGCCGCGTTGCTGGCCGGGCGGATGGCGGAGCGGTGGTACGCGCGACTGTCGCGGCTCTTCGGCCATGAGCTGGGAAGTCGCCAACCGCTGATCATGTACGCGAACCACCCCCATTTCGAACAGACGAACGCCATCTCGGGGAATCAGAGCGAAGCGACGGGCGGGGTCACGGAGGTCTTCAAACGGCGCATCGTGCTGCCGTTCGCCTCCGGGCTCTGGGACACGGACCACGTCATCGGCCACGAGCTGGTGCACGCCTTCCAGTACGACATCACGGGCCAGGGCCGCTCGGTCTCCCAGGGCGGCTTCCCGGGCGCGTTGCGCCTGCCCCTGTGGTTCATCGAGGGCATGGCCGAGTACATGAGTCTCGGCGCCGACGACCCCAACACCGCCATGTGGATGCGGGACCAGGCGCGTCGCCACCTGCCGACGGTCGCGCAAATGGGAGATCCATACCGCTGGTTTCCGTACCGATACGGGCAGGCCTTCTGGGCGTACCTGGCCGGGCGCTACGGCGACGAGATCGTAGGCCGCCTGCTGGAAACCGCCGGGCGGTCGAACGACCCGGAGCTGGCCATGTCCCGCATCCTCGGCGCAACCATGGAGGAGTTGGGGGAGGCGTGGCACAAGAGCCTGCGCGACACGTACGCGCCACTGGACTCCGTCACCGAGCCTCCAACGGAGTACGGCACCGAGGTGTTCGGCGCCAAGGACGTGCTCAACACCGCGCCGACGATCAGCCCCGATGGACGCCGGATGGCATTCATCTCGACGCGCGACCGTCTGTCGATCGACGTCTACATCAGCGATCTGGAAACCGGAAAGGTCATTCGCAAGCTCACGCACACGGCCGTCGATCCGCACTTCGAGAGCCTCCAGTTCATCAGCTCCGCGGGTGCCTGGAGCCCGGACGGAACACAATTCGCCCTGGCCGCAATAAGCCACGGGCGCCCGATCATCAGCATCATCGACGTGGAGTCGGGTGACGAGCAGCGCGTCATCAAGCTCCCCGAGCTGGGTGAGATCTTCACGCCGACGTGGTCCCCGGACGGGCGCTACATCGCCTTCTCGGCGCTGGTCGGCGGACTGTCGGACCTCTTCATGTATGACCTCGAGCGGGACGAGCTCCGCCGCCTCACCAACGATCCGTTCGGCGACCTCCATCCGGCCTGGTCGCCGGATGGAACTCGCCTCGCGTTCGTGACCGATCGGTTCACGACCGATCTCAACCGGCTGGCGTACGGCAACTATCATTTGGCCTTGCTCGATCCCACGACCAACGCGGTGACGGAAGTCCCCGCGTTCGCGACCGGGAAGCACATCAGCCCGCAGTGGACGCAGGATGGCAGCGGTCTCTACTTCGTCTCCGACCGGAACGGCATCGACAACGTCTACCGCGTGCGCTTGTCGGACGGCGAGCTCAGGCAGATTACGAATCTGTACACGGGCGTGACGGGTATCACCCCCACGAGTCCTACGCTCAGCGTGGCGCAGCACGCCGATCGCGCCATCATCAGCGTGTACGCCGACAACGGGACGGGGCTCTACCTGATCGACAAGAGCACCGTGCTGGCAGGGCAACGGGTGATGGAGCCGTTTGCGTCCGTGAACCCCGCGCTGCTCCCTCCGCAGCATCCCATCAGCGACCAGCTCGCCCAGGCGCTGGCGGACGTGCAAACCGGGCTCCCCGACACGGCGGAATTCGGAACCAAGGCGTATCACCCCGGGCTCAGCCTCGACTACGTCTCGCAACCCGAGGTCGCGGTCGGCGTGAACTCGTGGGGCTCGTATGTCGGCGCGGGCGCGGCGCTCTATTGGAGCGACATGCTGGGCAACCGGAACCTCATCACCGCCTTGCAGGTGAACGGCGGCATCAAGGACATCATGGCCATCGTGGGGTACACGAATCTGCGACGGCGGCTCAATTGGGGCATCTTCGCCCAGCAGATTCCCTACCTCGCATCGTACTACGGCGGCGCGGGATACGACAGCACCGGCGCGTTCGTGGAGCAGAACCTCCGGTTCCGGCAGACCACGCGCGACTTCACCGGGCTCATCTCCTACCCACTGAGCCGCGCGCAGCGGATCGAGCTGTCCGCCGGGGTGCGCAACATCGGGTTTGACGAAGAGATCCGAACGACGACCTACGATCCCTTCAGCGGCCAGAAGATCAACCAGACGACCGAAACGATCCCGACGGGTTTCAGTGCCATCACGACGGGCATCGCCAGCATGGCCTTGGTGTATGACAAGACGTTGTTCGGGGCCACCTCACCCCTCCTTGGTCAGCGCTATCGCCTCGAGCTTTCTCCCTCGGTGGGCAGCCTGAACTACCTGGGAGTACTCGCGGACTACCGCCGGTACGTGATGCCGTTCCGCCCCGTCACATTGGCCGCTCGCGTGCTCCACTATGGACGGTACGGAGCCGGCGGCGAAGACTATCGCGTGCAGCCGGTGTACCTCGGCAACCAGGGCTTGATCCGCGGCTACAGCAATCCCAGCTCGTTCCGGCAGGAATGCGCGCCGGTGGCGGGCTCGACCGACTCCTGCCCACTCTATACGCGGCTGCTCGGGAGCCGGCTCATCGTTGCGAATGCGGAACTGCGGGTTCCGCTGCTCGGCGCGTTGGGTGTGGGCAGCGGGTACTACGGGGCCCTGCCGATCGAGTTCCTGGTGTTCGGCGATGCCGGGCTGGCCTACTGGGGCTCGGAACAGACGAATTACGACTTCGCGGGAGACGACCGCGCGTGGTTCTTCGGCGGCGGTCGGACGCCCATCACCTCCACGGGCGCCGGCATGCGGCTCAACCTGCTCGGTTTCGCCATCCTGGAATTGGACTACGCCTACGCGTTCCAGCGGAACAAATGGGTGTGGCAATTCGGATTCACGCCAGGGTTCTAGGAGCAGGGTGGCGGGGGATAGGGCGTAGGGCAGACGGCAAGACGCCTAGACGGCAAGCGGTGGGTAGGGGGAAGTGAGCAGGGGCGGTGCGGAGTCCAGTCCGTACCGCCCCTGCCGCCTTTCACCTGCGGTCCGCTTGCCGTCTAGGCGTCTTGCCGTCTGACCTTTCTCCTACCTCCCACCACCTCCCCACTCCCCCCTCAAGGCCGATATGCGCGCCGAGCAGGGGAGCAGGTCGTGGGCCATTGCCGTGGCGCCCCCGTGTTCGGATCCGGACCGAGCAATGATCGCTCTCGGGACACGCGCTCCGGGTCCTCCGATGCGGCGTAGGCGAGGATGGCCGCCAGCGTCGCGTTGCTCCGCAAGTCGTCGAAGACGATCTTGTCGAACGTGTCGCGGTTCGTGTGCCAGGTGTACTCACGGTATTCGCCGTAGTCCGACTGCAAGCGGAACGCGGGCGCGCCGTGACAGACGAACGACGAGTGGTCGCTTCCCGTGTTGTACTGCTCGCCGGGCGTGCCCATCCGCAACTCGTCGGTGATCTCGCGCGGCACGAGCGACAGCCAGCGCGCGACATTCCCCGCGGCTTTCAGGTAACCCTGCGTCTCCACGTATTCCACGCGCCAGGTGCCGTTGTCCTGGTTGAACAGCGCCTGCAGGTTCGCCACGACCTCGGGATGGTCTTCCGTGAAGGCGTGGGAACCCACCAGTCCCTGTTCTTCCCCGCCCCAATGTCCGGCGATGATGGTGCGTCGTGGTCTTGGGTAGGCCGCCTTCAGCATGCGCATCGCCTCGAGCATCATGATCGTCCCGGTCCCGTTGTCCGTGGCTCCCGTCGCCCCCTGCTCGGAATCGAGGTGTGCGGAGAACACGACGTACTCGTCGGGCAACTCGGTGCCGCGGAGCTCGGCCACGACGTTGAACATCGGCATGTCCCCAGGGAACGACGCCGTCGCGTCCACGCGCAGTCGGGGTCCCTGCCCGTGTTCGGCGAGCCGAGCGAGCAGGCCGTAGTCCTCGCAGCTGAGCTCGACCGAGGGGACCGTGGTCGTTTGCGCGTCGAAGATCTTGGAGACCCCCCACCCCGCTTCCCAGTTGCCGCCGATCCAGTTGTGCGTGAAGACGCCCAGCGCGCCCGCCTGTTCCAAGCGTCGGCCGACCACCCGGCGACCGCCCAGGGCCGCCACCCGCCCGGCCCAGTCGGCGAGGCGCGCGGCTTCCTCCGCCCGCACGCGCGCCACCGTTGCCGGGCGCGCGTTGCGTTCCACGTCTTCCGGCGCGCGGCACATCGGTCGCGGGGCCGAGAGCAGCACGAACTTGCCCTGCACCGTCGCGAGCCAGCCCGGCACCTGCTCGGGTGGCAGCGCGGCCGGTAGCGTGACCACCGCCCCTTCGACCGGCCCATGGGTACCCGGACTCCAGCCCGCAAAGCGCGCCTCGAGGGTCACCGTCCACGGGGCGATGAGGTCCACGTGGAGCGTCCCCCGTTTCCAGCCACGCCACGTCCCATATCGCTCCTGGCGGACCGGGATCCCGAGCCGCTGGTACGTGGCGGTGAGCCAAGCCCCAGCTGCCTGATACCCGGACGTTCCGGAGAGGCGTGGGCCAATCGAGTCGATCAGGACCTGCGCGAACGACTCCGCCTGCGAGCGTTCCATCCCCTCCTGCCAGATGCGGCGGATCACGGGATCGTCGGTGCGGAACGTCTGCGCGGCGAGCGGAACGCCGAGCGTCTGGGCGGCGAGCAACCATGGAACTGTGCGGACCAGCAACCGATACATCGGACCTCCTTGTCCTGTACCCTCTGTCTCCGTGTCCTCACCCCCTGTCCCCCTCTCCCTTCGGGAGAGGGGGGACTTCGAACGTCCCTCGCCGTGGAGCACGGGGAGTTCTTAGCGTAACACCTCGTCCCGCTGTAGGGAGAGGGGAATGGGAAAGGAGGGCAACGTCGACGCAAGCACCCCCTCTCCCGAAGGGAGAGGGGGAACGGGGGGTGAGGACGAGGTCGACGTAAACACCCCCTCTCCCAACGGGAGAGGGGGACGGGGGGTGAGGACTACCCGGCCCGCCGCACCTTGACCGACCCGTTCGTGGTCACGGCGCGGATCGACGGCCCTCCGGAGCCCAAGTCTGCCTCCAACCGCCGGTTCAGGCGTCCTTGCACCGTGACGGGGAAGTCGAAGTTCAGCGAGCCGTTGGTTGTCCCGGTGATGAGATGTGCGTTGTACCCCTCCGGTACCACGACCTGAACGCTGCCGTTGGTCGTCGCTACGTCCGCGCCGGTGCCGTCCCACGCATCACCCGACAACTCCAGCACCACCGTGCCGTTCGTCGTTCGCCCGGAGACATCACCGCCCAGGTTGGTCAGATGCACCCCGCCGTTGGTCACGGCGAACCGTACCCGGCTGTGGACGTCCGACACCCGGACGCCGCCATTCAGAGTCTCCAGCTCGAGATCGGTGGTGCGCGGCACGAGCAGCTCGTAGCTCACCGACCACGATTCCCGCCGCCGGTTCGACGGACCGTCGGCGCGGACCGTTCCGTCCGTCTGGATCTCGACCTGCTCGACCAACTCGCGGGCGCGCGATTCCGAGCGCGCACTGGCAGTGATCCGCACCCAGAGCCGGGTCTCGTTCCGGTCCCAACCGCGAACGCGAATCCCACCGTTGGGGCCCCCGTCAACCGTGAGGTGGGATCGATTGCTGATCGGCACTTCGCGGATCTCGCACACCCGTTCCGAGTCGTCATTGCCCCAGCGTTGGTCGCAGGTGAGCGTGGGAGTTTGAGCAAAGAGCGCGGCGGGCCAGAGAACGGTGGCCGCGAGCGCGGTTCGCAACAGGATGGTGCGCATGAGGAGGACCTCCATGGTGTCTCCCACTTAGACGCATCGACCGGAAGGAAGGTTTCAGGGGAGTTGGATCCGAATGGTGACGTGCGGCGTCGGTGATGTGGCGGTGGTGGAGAGCAGCGGGCGAGATGATCGGCGGCATGAAGCCGCCGCTCGGCCCTGCCGAGTGAATCGGCGTGCCGACCCCGCCTCCTGCGGGAGGGCCGAGCCTAGGAATGCTCTGCACAAGTGCGGTGGCCTGGCCTGCCTGCTCCGCGCGGGATCGGCGAGTGAACGCGCCGCTCGGCAGCAGCCGCTGAAGCGGGGGCCGGACGCCGGTTGACCGGCAGTCGCCGAGCCGCGAGTTCACTCGCGGATGCCGCAGGGCGGTGACAACTCCCTGCTCACGAACTTGCGCAGAGCTTTCCTAAGGGCCGCAGAGCCTCGGGACCGCCGGGACCGCCGGGACCGCCCCGCTCCCCTGACGAACCCGCGCACGACAGGCCATACTTCTGCCCCATGGGTCTCGCTCGTTCCCTGCTCCTCTGGGGCTCCCGCAACGCGTGGCTGGAACGCCAGATGAAGCGGCGGGCCTTTGCCCGGCGCGCCGTGCGTCGCTTCATGCCCGGGGAGGACCTCGAATCCGCTCTCGGGGCCGCCGCGGACCTCGGCCAGCGCGGCGCCAGCGCGGTGCTGACCCAGCTGGGCGAGAACCTCGCGTCGGAGGGAGAGGCGGACGCGGTCCGCGATCACTACCTCGGCGTGCTCGATCTGATCGCGCGGCGAACGCTCCCGGCGCTCAT